>CALRIM020000141.1:0-8099 GCA_943360385.1 Rhizobium sp. Q54
TATCATTATTGTTGGTCATTACGGATGCGGTGGTGTAAAAGCTGCCATGGAGCAAAACTCATATGGCTTATTAGATAATTGGCTTCGACAAATAAAAATTGTTTACGGGCATCACGAAAATGAATTGAATACTATTTTGGATGATAATACCCGTTTTCGCAGAATGTGTGAACTGAATGTAGAAGAACAAGTATTAAATACTTGCCAAACTAGTGTGGTGCAGCAAGCTTGGAAAAATAAACAAGAAATTACTGTTCATGGTTGGATTTACGACGTTGCAGATGGTATTATTCACGACTTAAAACGATCGTATAATAGTCCAGATGATGTAAAAGACATCTATAGATTCGACTGATAATCAATATATTAAAAAGAAATTAGGAGATTTAATACAAATTTTGTATTTTCATATCGAACAATTTTTTTATCTGAATTCATTAGGTGAACAATTCAGTTTTTATAAAAGGAAATACCTTCGACAAGTATTTCCTTTTTCTTTTTTATCGAAGTACCAATTGTATAGTACTTCTGCTTCTTTGTTCTAATAATAATTCTTTTCCTTTTTGTATTTCCTTAATCACTTCATCATTATAATGACGAATGGTAATTAATTCCAAAGGGTTGTTGTAATACACTTTGTATTTTTTAGAAATATCTTTTATTAACTCTTCAATAAAATCATCATCATCCACACAACAAGAAAAAGTCATTGCCGAATTTTGCATAGTATTAATTTTCACGGAGTGTTTACTGATAAGACCAATAATTTCACTCAAATTTTCCTCTGCAATAAAAGAAAAATCGAGTGTAGAAATACTTAACAATTTCTGATTTTTCTTTACAATAATTATAGGGTCTTTAAATTGAACAGACTCTTTTTTTCCAACACAAGTGCCATTGTTGCTAGGGTCGATAAATGCTTTTACATATAATGGAATCCCTTTATTTTGCAATGGTTTTATCGTTTTTGGGTGAATAACACTTGCACCATAATATGTCATCTCTATCGCTTCAGCATAAGGAATATCATCGAGCTTTATGGCATTTGGAAATAATTTCGGATCGGCTGTTAATACACCAGGTACATCTTTCCAAATGGTAACGCTTTCGGCATTTAAACAATTAGCAAAAATTGCTGCAGAATAATCGGACCCTTCTCTACCTAATGTAGTAGTGAAATTTTCGGAAGTACAACCAATAAATCCTTGGGTAACTACAATTTTCTTTTTAAGGAATAATGGGATATCTGCTTGTATACATTCAGTCGTTGACTTCCAATCTACTTTGCCTTCTCTATAATGATTATCTGTTTTAATATAAGCACGAGCATCGAGCCAAACACTATCTAAACCAGCATATCGTAGATATGCCTCAACAATTTTGGTTGATAATAATTCACCAAGTGAAACAATTTGATCATATAAATACGATCTATCATCTTGTGGCTCCTCCTCAATAATCCAATCTATTTCTACAAATATATTGGCAACTTCATCGGCAATTGCTTTGTTTTTCCCTTCAAATAACTCATCAATCATTTTAAAATGGAAATCCTCCACAACCTTTATTTTGTTGTGTATTTCAGGGTCTTGCGTTAAGTATGCTTTCCAAACTTCCTCCAATGCATTAGTTGTTTTTGCCATTGCAGAAATAACCACTAAAATCTCCTCGTTTTTATATGACTCTAATATGCTGCAAACATTTTTTACTGCTGCAGCATCTTTTACAGACGCACCACCGAATTTGTAGACTCTCATTGTATTCGTAATATGTTATTTTATATTGAATAAATAGAAAATGGAAAATCGTTTTTACAACGTTCTCCACTTTTTTCTATTTTCTATTTTTTTTTATTTACTTTTTAAGTAACTGCTTCAAAACTGACTCTTCCCCAATCAATGAATTAATAGCACCATAAGGAACAAACAGGTCCGTTGTTCCACTTACATAGGGCTTAATTTCATAAATTCCATATTGAAATAACAGACCTTCTTTTCTAATAGAAAAATTAGCTGGTAATACAAATACTCCATTGTCAAAGAAGTAATTGCTATAATTATCGGTCTCTTTTAATCCTTCTTGTTTACGAAAAACCTGTTCCGATATCTTTGTTAATTCAACTATTTGTTGTTTGCTGAAAAGATCTTTAAGCTCTATTTTCGATTGAGTTTTACAATTATAATTGATGAAAAAAGTGCCGTAATTTCCATGTGCACCTCCAGTATACTCGTAGAATGTATTACTTAAAGAAATAAATGGATATTGTTGATATAGAACTTTAACAGTTTGCTCGCTCGTCCAATTAGGGGTGTAATCTAAATTTTCTTTTGCAAGTGTATCGTATTGTTTTATAAATGCTTCACAAATTTCTTTATAACTGCTGCTCTTAGAATCCTTGGTGAAATTAGTTAGCAAAAATGTATTAATACCTGTTTGTTCATCCTCATCTAAAAAATACGGATAAGTGATTTTGGCAAAGGTGCTGGCCGTATCTCCAACTATTACCTCTTTAACATGGTAAGTAAGGGTGTCTGTGTTTGTGGAGAAGGTACCAGATTTATTGGTGCAAGAACTGAGTACAATGCTCATTATAGAAAGCATAAAAATAGTCCTTCGTCCATAGTCCTTCGTCCATAGTCCTTGGGCATTACTCGAAAGAATTGTATACTTCATAATTCTTAATTCTTAAGCTCAATAGAGCCATTAATCCATTCACCATCTAACTTCGCATTGTATTTGCGATAAAACTCTATTGCAGACTCATTCCATTCCAATACTTGCCAAGTAATACCGCTTAAATTTCTTTCTTTAGCTTCCACAATTAATCGATCGAAAAGTAAAGTGCCAATCCCTTTACTTCTATATTCTTCTGTAATAATGATGTCTTCTAAATACATTCTACTCCCTTTCCAAGTAGAATAACGAATGTAATAAAGTGCGAAACCTACAATAACATCATTCTCTTCGGCTACAAATGCCCACCAAACGGGTTGGCTAGAAAATCCTGTGTTTTCAAACTCTTCCAAGGAAACGGTAACCTCATGAGGTGCTTTTTCGAACAAGGCAAGTTCTTTTACCAATTCTAATAATTTCGGACAATCTTCTCGGAGTGCTCGTCTAATTTTCATCTTTATTCTTATAATGCTTTATAACTCTTTTTCCAAAAATGGTACTCCCTAATCGTACCATTGTACTTCCATTTTCTACCGCTAATTTATAATCGGACGACATACCCATGGATATTTCAGTAAAATAATCATCTTTTCTAAAATAGGCTTGCTTTATTCCTGTAAACAAAACGGCTAATTCTTTAAACTCTTCATTTATCTGGCGTTCAATTTCTGTATTTGTGGCAATACCCATAAGTCCAGTAATTCGAACATTTTTAAGCTCCATAAATTCTTCCGATCGAAGCAAATCAATTAGTTCATCATAGCCCAATCCAAATTTAGTTTCTTCGTCCGCAATATAAACTTGTAATAAACAATCTATTACTCGTTTATTTTTTAGGGCTTGCTTATTAATTTCCTGCAATAATTTTAAACTATCCACAGATTCTATTAGATGTATAAAAGGAGCGATGTATTTTACTTTATTGGTTTGCAAATGACCAATCTGATGCCAAAGAATATCTTTTGGTAATGCTTCATACTTATCTACCAATTCCTGAACGTGGTTCTCCCCAAAGATTCTTTGTCCGGCTTCGTATGCTTCCATGATCTCTTCATTAGATTTGGTTTTAGAAACCGCAACTAATTTAACACCAAGCACCGCTAAATCTTTTTTAATTTTAGTAATATTCTCTCTAATGCTCATTATCTTTACATTTGTGAGCAAATTTAACAAAATAGATGCTTATAAAGTTTGTAATGTGTATGAAAAATAAAGGAATACTTGTGATTATAATTTTAAGCATGGCAATATTTTCATCTTGCTCAAAATCAGCTATTAAGATACCCGAAGATGTAATTTCCAAAGACAGCATGATGTTTATATTGATGGATATACATATTGCTGAGGCTGGTGTAAAAACATTAAATCCGGACTCTGTAGCTATAAATAATAAAACGTATTACGAGTTCATTTTTAAAAATCATCATGTAACCGATGAAAAATTCAGAAAGAGTTTAACTTTCTACACAGATAATCCAGAGCTCCTTCAGGAGATTTATACCAAAATGACAGAGGAAATGAGTAAAAAAGAAACGGAAGTATTTAAGTTGAAGTAAGATGTTATTTCCTGAACAAATTTATAACAAGCTAGGATTTCTAGAAATTAAAGAAGAAATTAAGAGGGATTGTATTAGTCTAATGGGGAGAACCATGGTGGATAAAATGCAATTCATCACTAATTTCGATTTGCTTCAAAAATTATTATTTCAAACAGACGAGTTTAAAAAAATACTTGTTTCTGGTAGAAACTTCCCAGCAGAAAATTATTTCGATATACGCAATTATGCCGATAGAATTAGGGTAGAAGGAACTTACTTATTAGAAGAGGAATTCCTGAAACTCAACCAGGCATTGCATACTGTTCGTGCATGTATTCAATTTATTAAAGATTCGGAAGGATTATATCCTACTATTGAATTACTAAGTAAGGATTTACAAGTTGATCCAAACTTAATTAAATCAATAGAAAATATTATTGATGCAAAAGGGCATATTAAACCAAATGCATCACCAGAATTAAAGGATATCATTCAATCTATACATTCTGCAGAATCTGATGTACGTAAAAGAGTAACTCAATTTTTTAAAGAATGGCAGAAGGAAGGGTATACTTCTGATGGGCAATTAACCGTACGAGAAGGTCGAATGGTAATTCCTGTGGCAGCTGAATATAAAAGAAAAGCAAAAGGCTTAATTATCGATGAATCTTCTACTGGTCAAACAGTGTTTATGGAGCCTACAGAAGTATTCGAATTGAACAATAAAATTCGTGATTTAGAATATCAGAAACGAAGAGAAATAATTCGAATTTTAATTCAATTAACAGATCAAATTCGTCCGTTTTTACCTGCTCTACAACAATACCACGGCTTTATTAGTATTATAGATTTTATACGAGCTAAAGCCTTATTTGCATTACGTTTGGATGCTTATCTACCACAAATGATTAAGGAGCCAAATTTCCATTGGATTAATGCAAAACACCCACTCTTAAGTTTGCATTTTGGTGCACAAATGAAAAAAGTAATTCCTCTAAATGGAAAGATAGATGAAGAGCAAAGAATTATACTTATTTCGGGCCCCAATGCTGGTGGTAAATCAGTCGCATTAAAAACAATTGGATTAATTCAGTTGATGTTTCAGCATGGATTATTAGTTCCATTATCTCCCGATTCAACATTAGGAATAGTAAAGAAAATATTAGTAGATATTGGTGATGATCAGTCCATCGAATCAGATTTAAGTACCTATAGTGCGCATCTCTCTAACATGAATGTTTTCTTGCAACAAGCAACACCACATACTTTAATTTTAATTGATGAATTTGGTACTGGTACCGATCCTAAATTTGGAGGGCCGATGGCTGAGGCTGTGTTAGAAATGTTGAATCAAAAAAATGTGAAGGGAGTAATTACCACACATTATTCGAACCTTAAGATTTTTGCAGGAAATACTGCTGGGCTAGTTAATGCATCTATGTTATTCGACACAGTAGAATTAAGAGCATTGTATCAATTAGAAATTGGTCAACCAGGAAGTTCTTATGCATTTGAAATTGCTCAAAAGACTGGATTACCTAGTAAACTAATACAACTTGCCAAACAAAAAGTAGGGAGATCGGAACAAAAAGTAGACGATTTATTAATCGATTTACAACGGGAAAAAGTTCGTATTGAAGAATTAAATAGGGTTTTAATTGAGGATAAAGAAAAAAACGATTTGTTACTTCATCAAAATAAAATATTAAAACAGGAGCTCGACGAAAATAAGAAACGATTGTTGAGAGATAGTAAAGACGAAGCAAAACGAATACTCCTTCAGGCTAATAAGTTGGTTGAAAATACTATTGCTGAAATAAAGGAGGTGAAAGCTGATAAAGAGAAAACGAAAGCAATTCGGAAAAAATTGGAAGCTGATACTGATATAATACTTAATTCAATTGAAGAAAATAGAAAAACGAAAATAGAAAAAGGTACAGTTGGTGAGTTCAAAATTGGAGATTGGGTACGATTGATAGAGAGTAATGCCGAAGGAAGAATTTTAAATGTTCAGAAGAATAAGGCAGAGGTTGCAATTGGTGATTTAAGGAGTTTGGTTGGGTTTGCAAAAATGGAAAAAATCACCCCTCAACTGCGTTCGGGGACCGAAAGTAAAAAGTCATCAAATAGCGGATATTCTGATGCGGCGAGAGACATGTCACCACAAATAGATGTAAGAGGAATGCGAGGCGATGAAGCCTTAATGGAGGTGGAGAAATATTTGGATAAGGCCTTAATGATGGGTTTCCAACAGATTAGAATATTGCACGGAAAAGGGGATGGGATTCTTCGAAAAATTATTAGAGAATCGTTAAAGAAATACAAAGAGGTATCTACCATAGAGAATGAGCACGTTGATTTTGGTGGGGATGGGATTTCTGTGGTTACCCTAAAATAGTAGCTTGTTCCCGTAGTTATCGGGATTGTATCTAGTAATTTTAAAACTCGATATAGTTGAATAGAACTTCATAAAATTATATTAAATTAATCTTAGCGTCCTTTGCGTTTTCTTAGCGCTCACTGCGAGAAATTATTTTTTGATAATAAATTCCTTTTTCAGTTTTAATCCTAATAATTAATCCCAAATCTATTCTTTCAATTCCTAATTGATTACTGGTAATTTGTAGTTGGTAGTTGGTAGCTGGTAAATTTCTTTCAAATAGAAGTTGTCCGAGCGAATTAATAACTGATACATTTGTGATAGGTTCTGGTGCAATAATGGTAAGTACATCAGTATTCCAAGGATTCGGATACACAAGTATTTCAACCTTTCTATCCAACGAAATTCCATTAGGAATACAATTGGCCAACCGTATTGCAGTTACTGCTCTCACACGAGGTTCTATAATATCAAAATAATTCTGACCAGGGCATTCGGTATACCCTACAGCACAACCTTGGCGATGACCCGCAATAACTCCCAAGTACATTACTGGATTTGCGACAGGGTGTAGAGAACTATCATATGGGTTAAGCAATTGTTCTTTCCAAAGTTTCCAAGTAATCAATTCGGTAATAGAACCGAGAGCTGTATCGCTTGGATAAACTCCGGTCGCTTGATAATTACCTAACAAACAAATACCCATAGTGTTGGTATTTCGAGCACACATATGTGCACCAATTACATTATCATCACCCAATGAATCTCCCTGACGACCATCGTAAATATCACCATTAGGGGCTACCAGAAAATTGTAGCCAATATCATCCCAGCCATTTGTCTGAGTATGTAGTAAATAATAACTTCTTACGGTGTTTGTATAGTTGGTATCTGTATTAGAACCAGCTGCATGATGGAGAATTATATGGTTTACTTTAGAATAGATAGGATTTGGCGCAGGATCAGGTAAACCGACTCTCCAAACACTTTGATCGATGCTTTCCGGTTGGATGTTACAGTCGATTGGACTTTTTTTTTTATCCTTTAAATAGTTTGATTTAAGAGGAGCCGCATAGAGAATATTTATCCTTATTTTACCATCTATATTCCCGCTATAAAAACTAAAAAACTGAAAGGCGTTTTTTGCAATAAATAAGCCAGAAGATTGATTTGTTCGACCTGTGCTTTCCTGAATATTGCTAGTTTGCTCTTGATCCTTAACTAATTCAAATCGTTCAGTACCCCCTAATAAAATATATGAGCCATCAAAACTTTTAGAATTATCTGTTTCGATGGTTAAACTAGAACCCGTAAATTGGGGTATAATTTGAGTATAAAAAGTGTTTTTCTTTACTATAAACTCTATGGCCTTAAAATGTTTACCATTTTCTTTAACTGTAGTAATTGGACCTTCTTGGGCATAAGCAGATACACAAATAGAAAAAAGGAAAAGGAAAATGGTGTTTTTCATAGTGCTAATATACAAATAATGAACCAAAACTGTAGTT
>CALRIM020000142.1:0-7952 GCA_943360385.1 Rhizobium sp. Q54
AGATCGTGGCATAAAAGTAGAGACCATTATACAATCATGGCCTCTAAAAAACTACGGCGTAAAAACGTATATTCCTTTTGTAGAGTTAGAAAAATCTATAAATATAGAATGATAACTCTTTTTTAAATATCACTACATCTTTTGAATAAGTCTATGGTGATATTATTGATGTAGTTAAGTTCCCTGTTAATGTAGTTGTTTCTGAAACATATCTAAATCCAAAACATGTAATTATTAATGCAATAATAAAGAAAGTGCTATTCAGAAGACGAAATATTTATAAAATTGAAATCTAATTTTTAATTATTAGTAATGACATCATAACCATATAAATTATAAATAATATGATGTCCGTTGTTGTTACTTTCTTTCATCAAAAAAATCTGTTTTACTTCCCTTACACGGCATTACGAATTCCTGATTTTGTGCTGTAAAACTTAAGAATCTTAATATTTGATAGAGGACAAGTAAAGGAATTGTATTTTTAAAAATAGTTGTGGAATGACTTCGATAGTCCATTAAACTAATACTATCTTTTAGTTGAATGTAAATGCAAAAATGTAATACACCTACAAGAATCCAAAATAAATAAACCGTAAAATTCCTTAAAGATCTGTAGTTGAAAAAATAAAGAAACATTTGAGTGCCCAATCCATATACATAAATTAATTCTCTTTGGTTTTTAGTTGTTAATTTGTCAAAAATATACCAAAAAAAAGCAGTTAGGACTATATAAATGCCAATAGAAATTTTATCCCAAGTAGTAAGTTTATCGAAGTAAACAAATGGTTTTGACATATTATAAAATGCAATTTACTCACTACCTATTAACACATTACCCCATTAACATATTATCCCATTAACACATTAACATATTAATAACGCAGCCACTTAAACATCTCCTTAAACGTAACCTTCTTGCCATACATTAAAATACCCGTACGATAAATTTTAGCAGCAATCCATACGGTACCTAGGAATCCTAAAATAAGTAAGGTCATCGATAAAATTAGTTGCCAAACTGGTACACCGAAAGGTATACGCACCATCATTATAATAGGAGAGGTGAGTGGAATCATCGATAACCAAAAGGCAATAGGTCCATCGGGATTATTTACAACCGATGAGCTTGCAAGAACGAAAGAAAAAATGAGTGGAATGGTTACAGGAAACATAAATTGTTGTGTTTCCGATTCATTATCTACTGCAGATCCAATTGCAGCAAAAAGTGCTGCGTACAATAAATATCCACATAAAAAGTAAAATAGAAATGCTCCAATTAGTAACGGGAAATTTATGGTGTTTATAGCATCCATAATTTGAGCCACATCATTTCCACTAGCTTCTTCCGATTGTTGTATTTGTGCTGTTGCACCCATCGGCGACATTTTTGATGGGGCTATGGCACCACTTTGTTCCATTTGAGTATCTAATTGCTTACTTAGTTTTTGTGTAACTATTCCGCTTATACTCATGGTAAGCACCACCCACAAAATGAATTGAGTAAGTCCTACCATGGCGATACCGATAATTTTACCCATCATTAATTGGAAGGGTTTTACCGAAGAAATAATGACTTCTACAATACGATTGTTTTTTTCTTCAATAACTCCTCTCATTACTTGTACACCATACAAGAAAATAAACAAGTAAATTAATATCGAAGCTAACATGCCTACACCATAACTTGCCCCAGCGCTTCCGCTCTCTTCTCCCTGATCTGTTATGCGTATTGTTTTGAGTGAAACGTCTAAGTCTAAACTTTTTAAAATATCTCTAGAGATACCATTTTCTACAAGCTTCTTGTCTTTTAATTCCGACTCAATTTCTTTCTCAATATAACTTACAACAGATATGCTCGCTTGTTTGGTAGAGTATAGTTGTACGCCTGATAAATCTTTGGTGAGATTTGGAATGTATAATACATAGCGATCTTCATCTCCATCAATTGATTTTTTTGTTTCCTCTAAATTGGTGTTTACAAATTCGAAACTTAATGATTTAGAATCTTTGAAATGCCCACTAAATTGTTCAGTTTCATCTATTACTAAAACACTTTTCTTTTTGTTCAGTTCATCACCATTTACAGCTAACCAAATGGCAATTGCATACATCCCACCAATTAACATCGGACCTAAAAAAGTCATAATAATAAACGACTTTTTTTTAACCCTACTCATGTATTCGCGGCTAATTATTAAAGCTATCTTTTTCATCCGGTTAGTTCGATTGAGTTACATTTTTAATAAATATATCGTGGATAGATGGAATAATTTCTTCAAAAGAAATTAATTCGAAGCGAGAAATTAAATTCGATAAAGTATCGTTTATGCTTTTACCTTCTTCAATTTTAATCTCTATACTAGTATGTTCGTCATCATTAGAAATTGTAGTAATTGCAATACCTGAGCTTCTAATTTCATCTTCTGTTTTGCCTTTACGAATTACAACTCTATATGAATTATCTTTATACTGATTACGAATATCTGTTACTTTTCCTTCTAATATTTTTTTCGATTTGTTGATTAAAGCAATGTGATCACACAATTGCTCCACAGATTCCATTCGATGTGAGGAGAAAATAATGGTAGTACCTTTTTTATTTAATTCTAAGAATTCGTTTTTTATAATTTCTGCATTAACGGGATCAAAACCACTGAAGGGTTCATCTAGTATAAGTAACTCTGGTTCGTGAATAATGGTTGCAATAAACTGAACTTTTTGCTGCATTCCTTTTGATAATTCTTCTACCTTTTTCTTCCACCACGATTCTATCTCCATCTTTTCGAACCAATATTTTGCACGCTTAATAGATTCTGTTTTACTTAATCCTTTAAGTTGAGCTAGGTATAATATCTGATCGCCAATTTCCATTTTCTTATACAAGCCACGCTCTTCGGGCAGGTATCCAATTTGTGAAATATGCTCTGGTCTTAATTTTTCTCCTTTGAAATAAACGTTACCAGAATCTGGTGCAGTAATTTGATTGATGATGCGGATTAGGGAAGTTTTTCCAGCACCATTTGGGCCAAGTAATCCGAAAACAGAACCCTGAGGAACTGTTAAACTGACGTCGTTAAGCGCAACATGATTTTCGTACTGCTTAACGATGTTTTCGATTTTTAACATATAGCGAATTGTTTGAGATAAATATACAATTCGGTAACGAGTATCGGGTATCGAGTATCGAGTTTTTTACTAAAATTGTAAATCAAGTTATGGGAAATTTTAATTTTTACCCGCTACTTGATACCCGATACCCGATACTAATGGTTACTCGAAATATTCTTTCATCCTCTCAAAGAAACCCTTATCATTTTTATCCGGGTTTGGTTTGAAGTTTGGGGCATCTTGGAGTTTTTCTAAAATCATTCGCTCATCGCGAGTAAGTGTTTTAGGAGTCCAGATGTTTACATGCACAAGTTGATCTCCTTTTTGGTAGGAGTTAATATCTTTTATTCCTTTTCCTTTTAAGCGAAGTATTCTTCCAGCTTGAGTTCCAGGTTCAATTTTAATTCTTGCTTTACCGTCGATAGTTGGTATTTCGATACTAGTACCGAGTGCAGCATCTATAAAACTGATATATAAATCGAAGATGATATTAATACCATCGCGTTTTAATTGTTTGTGTTCTACTTCTTCAATTAGTATTAATAAATCGCCAGGAATACCGCCTCTTGGTGCTGCATTTCCTTTACCAGTCATGGATAATTGCATCCCGTCCACTACACCAGCAGGTATATTTATACTGATGGTCTCTTCTGCGCGTTCTACACCTTCACCGTGGCAAGTAGTACATTTATTGGTAATAGTTTGTCCTTCGCCATGGCAAGTAGGGCAGGTGGTAGTTGTTTGCATCTGACCAAGTATGGTGTTTTGCACTCTTCTTACACTTCCAGCACCTCCACAAGTACTACAATTAGAGAACGACGATTTATCCTTTGCTCCTGAACCACCGCAAGTTTTGCAAGAAGCCATCTTTTGAACTTTGATGGTTTTCTCTACACCATTTGCAATTTCATCCAGTGTTAATTTTACTTTTATTCGAAGGTTTGTACCTTTCTGCATTCTTCTGCCACCACGAGAGCTTCCACCACCGAAGAATCCATCGAAGCCACCTCCTCCGCCACCAAATATATCTCCAAACTGACTGAATATATCTTCCATATTCATGCCGCCTGGACCACCTCCGTAACCTCCAGAAGCACTAGCACCACCACCCGCATGTCCGAATTGATCGTAACGTTGTTTCTTTTCTGGGCTACTTAATACTTCGTATGCTTCTGCTGCTTCCTTAAATTTATCTTCAGCAGCTTTGTCACCTGGGTTTTTATCAGGGTGAAATTTTATAGCAAGTTTTCGATAAGCCTTCTTTATCTCATCAGCATCTGCCCCTTTGGTAACACCAAGTATATCGTAATAATCTCTCTTTGCCATAATTATGCTCCAACAACAACTTTAGCGAATCGAATCACTTTGTCGTTCAATAAATATCCTTTTTCTAATTCGTCAACCACTTTGCCTTTCAACTCTTCTGTTGGGGCAGGTATATTGGTTACTGCTTCATGTAAGTCTGTATCGAATTCTTTTCCAATAGAACTTTCCATTTCGGTTAACCCTTGTGCGTTCAATGTGCTTTTTAATTTCAAATGAACAAGCTTCAATCCCTCTTTCACAGCATCTACATCCGAAGAGGTTTCAATAGATTTCTGCGCTCTATCAAAATCATCTAAAACCGTGATTAGCGATTTTACCGTTTCAGCGTTGGCCGTTTTAAATAATTCAATACGTTCCTTTGCTGTTCTTCTTTTAAAATTATCGAATTCGGCTAGTAAACGAATGTATTTATCGTTTCCTTCTTCTAATTGCGCCTTTAATTGTTCTTCTACACTTATTTCTACCACCTCTGAATTTTCGGTATTCAATTCTTCTGAATTACCTAAATCCTGTGAATCGATAGGCTCATTTGTCATATTTTCTGCTCCTGGCTCTGTCATTTCGTTCTTTATTTCAATTTTTATTCGTTCAATGCAATTATTCAAATTGTTTGCCAATAGACGATAATCGCCAGTTTGTCAGTTGGCAAAAATAAAAATTCTCTCCCCATTTTCATGAAGAGAGAATCTTTAGCTTGAAATATCTATTTATTTCAACAATTTATCTAATTCTTTATCTAATGCTTCTCCTCTTAAGTTTTTGGCTACAATAATGCCCTTTTCATTAATTAAGAAGTTTTGAGGAATGAAACTTACTCCATAATCTGCTCCTGCAGAAGATTGCCATCCTTTTAAATCACTTACATGGTTAGCCCAAGTTAATTTGTCCTTTTCTATTGCTGCTTTCCATGCGTCAGCATTTTTGTCTAATGAAACACTGTAAATATCAAAACCTTTAGCGTTTTTGTACTTAGCATCTTTATATTTTGTATAAGAATTTACCAAATTCGGATTCTCCATTCTACATGGACCGCACCACGATGCCCAGAAATCTATCAGAACAACTTTTCCTTTAATAGAAGAAAGTTTAATTTCCTTTCCATCAGGACTAGTTAATACGATGTCTTTTGCTTTATCGCCTACGTTTGTGCCAATTTCTTGAGCGAATGTTGTTGCACTTATTAATAAAATGGTTAATGCGATGAGTATTTTTTTCATATATATGTATTAAGTATTAAGTATTATGTATCATAAATTAAGTATAATGTACCAATTACGAGTTACGAACTACGAGTTACGAAACTAAACCCACTGATACTTATCCTCCACAATTTTCCCGTTTTCGCATTTAATTATTCTAGAAGGGAATTTTTCAATCATTCTGTAATCATGAGTGGCCATTAATACAGCTGTACCAGTTTTACTAATCTTCATCAATAAATTCATCACTTCAACGGAAGAGTCGGGGTCTAAATTGCCCGTTGGCTCATCTGCTAAAATTACTTCTGGGTGATTAATTAATGCCCTTGCAATTACAACTCGTTGTTGTTCTCCACCAGATAACTGATGAGGCATTTTATTGTTTTTGCCATTTAGTCCAACCTCGGCCAATACCTCAGCTAACCTTGCATCCATTAATCGTTTATCGTCCCAACCAGTTGCTTCCATCACAAAACGTAGGTTATCTTCTACACTTCTATCAGTTAACAATTGAAAATCTTGAAAAACGATGCCCATTTTGCGACGCATATAAGGCACTTCAGCATTTTTAATTTTACCTAATTCAAATCCTACTACATTTCCAGAACCGTTGCTTATTAATAAATCTCCATAGATCATTTTCAACAAACTACTTTTACCGCTACCGGTCTGACCTATTAAGAATATGAATTCACCTTTGTTTACTTTTACACTTACGTCAGAAAGTACTAAATGGTTTCTTTGAAACACATCAATGTGTTCTAATCGTATTATTTCGAAATTATCCATTAAAATTCTAATTTTTTAATCTCCCCAAAAGGTAGATTTTTAATCAATTCGTTTATCTCCTCGGTTTTATCGCCTAGTCCACATTTTTCTAATGATTTCTCTGGCCTATCGACCCGAAAATACGCTAATAATGTGAATTTATCATCGCGAAGCTGAATATAATCGGGAATTTTTGCAATTCCCTTAACTTTTATAATGTACACTCTCTCTAGTTCTAAATTGGATATTCTATTTATTGTTTTATATTTGCCTCTTACGTGAATCGGTAACAAATTTATAGTATTCTATTCATTAAAAAAATTCAAATTAACAATCATGAAGAACTTACAAATTAAGTTTATTTTATCAGTTTTAGTCGCATCAGCCTTATTAACAGGATGTAATGCATTAAAATCAATGAAAAAGAAGTCAAACACGGTAAGTTACGACGCTAAACCTAATCCTTTAGAAGTGCGTGGCGACAGTGTAGAAATCGTTATTACTGGAAAAATCCCAGTGAAATATTTCGACAAAAAAACAGCATTGAATATGAATCCTACGATGAGTTTCGATGGTGGTTCTATTAAATTACGTCCATTAACATTGAAAGGTGAAACTTCAACTGCTGATGGTGTTACCATTAGTAAAGCAAATGGTGGTTCATTTACGTACCGCGATAAAGTTGCTTATAAACCAGAAATGAAAAATGCTACTGTATCTTTCAATCCAACAGCATCTCGAGGTTCAAAATCATTACCATTTGATCAAGTAAATGTTGTAGAAGGTACATTAACTACAGCTTTATCTAACCAATCAACAGATGTTGCTATGTTAGGAGCTGATAATTATGCTAAAGTTGTACCAGTTGAAGTGAAAGGAAAAGTATTCTTTGATATCGATCGTGCTATTGTTTCGGAGAAACAAAAGAAATCAGCAGATATGAAAGGCTTTGAGGAATTCATTAAAACGAATCAATTAACAGGTATTTCAATTTCTTCTTATGCATCTCCAGATGGTGAGCTAAAAAGAAATGATCAATTAGCTATTCAAAGAACAGATGCTACTTACAAGTACTTCTTAACTTGGTTGAAGAAAAATAAAATTGATCAAGTAAACGATAGTTCATTCTACAAGAAATCAGCTACTGCTGAAGATTGGGATGGATTAAAGCAAGTTGCAGCTTCTTCTGATTTTGAAGATAGAAATGAGATTGTAAATATTGTAACTACAATTTCTGATGTAGATGCTCGTGAAAAAGAAATCAAAAAATTAAAATCATACCGTAAAATTGCAGAAAAATTATTGCCTCAATTACGTCGTTCGGAAGTAACATTAATTGCTACTGAAAAACGTAAAACAGATGAAGAGATCTCTGCAATGGCTAAAGTAGATACCTCTAAATTATCTGTTGAGGAATTAATGTACGCATCTACTTTAACTACAGATATGAGTGAGAAACTTGCTATTTACAATAGAGTTTCTGCACAATATCCATCAGACTGGAGAGGTAAAAACAATGTAGCGTATGTTTACTTAACTCAAGGTGGT
>CALRIM020000143.1:0-7924 GCA_943360385.1 Rhizobium sp. Q54
AGAATGATTTTCTTCATCCAAGGCATTGTATTTTTTTTCTTTGATTGTAGGATTGCCATATTTTTTAGACAATTCGGCTATTATATTTCCTAAATCAGAATGTTTTATATCGAATTGAATCTCACACAATTGAGATTTATAAAATCGAACATTGGCAAATTGAAACTTATAAGTATCAAAAAAAATAGAATCTTTTGATATCAAATCACAATTAAAAAAATCAGACCCCGATAATTTAGTATTACAATTCTTTATCTCTTTTGTTACTTCTTTATTTTGTCCCCATTTGAAATTATTATACCCCAACTTACTTATTTGAGCTGAAGCCAAAAATGGTAAAAGTAAAATAGAGAAAAGGATTGCTATTTTTTTCATGTTAGAAATTGCGATTTTGGCTTACCCATTTAGTTATATAATCTACAATTTCAATTGTTGGGGTTCCAGGTGAAAAAAGTTTTCCTACGCCTTTTTTATTTAACTCCTGCATATCTTCCTCAGGAATTATCCCACCTCCTGTAAGTAAAACATCATCTAGTTTTTTCTCCTTCATCAATTGAATAATTTTAGGGAAAACGGTATTGTGGGCACCACTTAAAATACTAACACCAATTGCATCCACATCTTCCTGAAGTGCTGTATTTACAATCATTTCTGGGGTCTGACGAAGTCCTGTATAAATAACTTCCATACCTGCATCTCGCAAGGTAGTAGCAATAATTTTTGCTCCTCTATCATGCCCATCTAATCCGCATTTTGCAACTAGTACACGTATTGGTCTTTTCATTATTCTTTCACTTGAATAAGGTTCATTTTATTACGTTTATTCTTCTTTAAATATTTCAGCAAATTTTTCTCATCCATTTTTGCAGTACACTCAACGCCTCCCACAACACTAGATGTTTTAGTTAACTTAACATCTGTGAAATATTTAGATAACAACTTTAGATTCTTAGCATGGTCTCCCTTATTAGGAACCGAAATATTTAAAACTGTAATTCCTTTTTTATTTTTTTTCACTGAATATCCAGACCAATACGCATCTTCTTTTACAAACAGAAAATAATTGTGTTGATATTCAGAAAATACGTGCATGCTATCTAAAAAATCAATCTCCGTTTCTTTATTGTTGAAAATAGTATATGCATCCTTAGATATATAAACACTTATAGTATCGAAGCTACTATTGTTTTTCATTACACTCGTATACTTTCCTCGCAAGTTCTCTGGAAATTCTTGCATAGCAGTTCCTGGATATCTGTCGAATTTAATTGACTGACAAGACGAGAGTACTAATACAATAAATATACTATATAATGTAAATTTCATTATCCAATTGAGTTAAAATGAGATATGGCTTTTTCTAATCTTGCCAAAACTTTTTCTTTACCTATTAACGAAACCATTTCAAATACAGCTGGTCCAGCACCTACTCCAGAAATAGCAACTCTAAATATTTGCATTACAGAACCAGGTGAAACACCCATACTTTCTGCAGTTTGTTTAAACAAGTTTTCTATTGATGTGTGAGAGAAATCTTCTAAAGCAGCCAACGCTGTTGAAAATGTTTTAATAAAGTCTGGTACTTGATCTTTCCATCTTTTCTTTATTACCTCAGCATCGAATTCTGTAGGTTCCATAAAGAAATATGAAGAAAGCGACCAAAATTCATTTGTAAAATGTGCCTTTTCTTTAATCAATGCACATACATTTTCAACATATTTTAAATCTACCGAAATATTTTTCTCTGTTAATTCCTTTTGAAAAATCCCAGCTAATTCAGCATTGTCTTTAGCACGTAAATACTGCTGATTAAACCACATGGTTTTATTAGCGTCAAATTTCGCACCAGATTTAGAGATGCGTTCTACTGTAAACGCTTCAATTAATTCGTCCATGCTAAATATTTCCTGTGTTGTTCCAGGGTTCCATCCTAACAAAGCCAACATGTTAATAAAAGCTTCTGGGAAATATCCCTTTTCTCTATATCCAGAACTAATTTCGCCAGAGAATGGATCCTTCCACTCTAATGGAAACACAGGGAAACCCAAACGATCACCATCACGTTTACTTAACTTTCCATTACCATCTGGTTTAAGTAATAACGGTAAATGTGCAAACTGTGGCATCACTTCTTCCCATCCTAAATATCTATACAATAGTACATGCAAAGGTGCAGATGGTAGCCATTCTTCACCACGTATTACATGTGTAATTTTCATTAAATAATCATCCACTACATTTGCCAAATGATACGTTGGCATTCCATCAGATTTAAACAAAACCTTATCATCCATTTGTGCACTATGCACCAACACATTTCCACGAATCATATCTGTAACACGAATCTCTTCTTTTCGAGGAATTTTTATCCTTACTACATAAGCATCACCAGCTGCCAAACGTTTCTGAACTTCATCATGAGGTAAACTCAATGAATTCTTCATGTTTTCTCTAGTAATATAATTGTACTGAGGAGAAGCCACGTTCGAAGCTTTTAATCGCTCTCGCATTTCATCTAATTCTTCTGGAGTATCGAATGCGTAATATGCATGCCCAGATTCAATTAATTGCATTGCATATTGACGATACATTTCTTTACGTTCCGATTGGCGATATGGAGTATGTTCTCCACCAATATGAACTCCTTCGTCGAATTTTATTCCACACCACGACAAAGCATCAACAATATATTGCTCTGCACCGGGTACATATCTTGTTTGATCGGTATCTTCTATACGCAATATAAAATCGCCACCATTTTTCTTTGCAAATAAATAATTATATAGAGCTGTTCTCACTCCACCCATGTGTAAGGGCCCAGTTGGACTAGGAGCAAATCTTACGCGTACTTTTCTTTCCATAGCATCGCAAATATAGGATTTTAAGCTAAATATCGTGGAAATGCGTTTTTTTCGTAATTTAACCTTGATGAATATTACAGAAACAAAAAAGCGTTGGAAAATAGGCCTTTTAACCTTTGCCGGAATAATTGGCTTATCCTCTTTGGTTTACACAAACATTTTAGTGAAAAAGCTTCAAATTCAGGAGAAAGAGAAAATTGAATTACGCCTTGAAGCAACCAAACAACTCGTAAAAGCTACCGATACCACCGATAGTCAGTTCATCGTATTCCTTTTCGACTACATTATCAACAAAAACAATACAGCCTTAATTATTGCAGATTCTAACGATGTTATTCTTCAAACTCGTGGCTTAGACTCTACAAAAACCTTAAATCAGGAAATAGAGCCTACTAAAAAGTACGATCCCGAATATTTTGCAGGCCAATTGGAAGATATGAAATCCCAACACGACCCTATTGTTTATGAGGTCTTTCCGGGAGAAAAACAATATATCTACTACAAGGATTCCTCCATTTTAACCCAACTAAAAATTTACCCATACTTACAACTAACCATCATTGCCATTTTTTTAATTGCATCATACATAGCATTTAGTTCGAGTAGAAAATCCGAACAAAATCGTGTATGGGTAGGTATGGCTAAAGAAACTGCACATCAACTAGGCACTCCTATTTCGTCATTAATGGCTTGGATGGAGCATTTAAAAGAAAAATATGCAAAAGACGATCAGAGTTCCTTTAATGAGATGGAGCACGACATCCAACGATTAGAATTAGTAGCAGATCGTTTTTCTAAGATTGGTTCAATGCCTCAACTAAAACCAGAAAATGTGTTACAAGTTGTAGAGCATGGTATAGAATATATTCAGAAAAGAAGCCCTTCTAGAATTATATATGAAATCAATGGAGATTCACATATAGAAGCAAAATTAAACCCGTCTTTATTCGACTGGGTGATTGAGAACCTATGTAAAAATGCAGTAAATGCAATTGGCACAGATGGCAAAATAAGCATCTTTATTCGTCAACATAAAAAGAAAGTATACATCGATATTACCGATACTGGAGTGGGTATTCCTAAATCGAAATTCGAAACTGTTTTTGAACCTGGGTATACCACTCGCAAGCGGGGATGGGGTTTAGGACTTTCATTAGTAAAAAGAATTATAGAAAATTACCACTTCGGACAGATTTTTGTGAAAGAATCAACACTTGGCAAAGGCACTACATTCAGAATTGTATTAAATGCATAAAGTAATTTTAAGTTGGTTATTCTTATCCTGTACAATAGTTTCTTTTGCACAGGATATAGACTTAACTATTCATCATTTAGAAATACAAAAAACGTTAAGTGAACATAAAACTTCTGCTGTAAGAGAATACCCAATAAACTTGCATTTTGTAGAATTTAATTGGGAAGTAAACCCGAATATAAATTACATCAAAGGCGCCATTCGATATCATTTTATTGCTAAAAAAAACATAACAACTTTAATTTTCGATTTAGCAGATAACATGCAAGTGGATTCTGTGAAATATAAAAATGCAGTATTGAATTTTGCTCATACCAATAATTTATTAGATATCAATTTCAATACTACTATAAGTGATGGGCAAGTAGATTCTATAGACATTTATTATCAAGGGGCGCCTGAACAAAGCGGTTTTGGTTCTTTTAGCATTGGCACACATGCTGGAGAACCTGTATTATGGACACTCTCGGAACCTTACGGCGATAAACAATGGTGGCCTTGTCAATCTAATTTACTCGATAAAATAGACAGTGTTAATGTACAAGTAAAAACACCGAAGCCCTTTATAGTAGGCAGTAATGGATTGCTTGTAAAAAAAGATTCTATAGATACTTCATATATCTATACATGGAAACATCGATATCCAATTGCAAGTTATTTAGTGGCAATAGCTGTAAGCAATTATGCGATTTTAGATGATACAGTACATTTAAAAAATGGCACAATGTCTTTTTTAAATTATGTATATCCAGAACAATTAGAACTATCTAAAACACAACTATTAGAAACTAAAAACATTTTACGCTTGTTTGAAAAACTATTTGGAGAATACCCATTTTACAAAGAAAAATACGGTCATGCACAATGCAATATTGGCGGTGGAATGGAGCATCAAACCATGAGTTTTATGGGAAATTTTAACAGAGGTTTAGTTGCGCATGAATTGGGGCATCAATGGTTTGGCGATAAAATTACATGTTCCAACTGGAAGGATATTTGGTTAAACGAAGGATTTGCAACTTATTTAGCAGCCCTTATAAATGATTTTGGAGTTAACCCCAGCGCTTGGGAAACATACAAATTGCAAGCAATTACAGAAGCAAAACTTGCCACTAATGGTTCTGTTTATGTAGATGACACCACTAGTGTGAGTAGAATTTTTAACAACAACTTGTCGTATGTAAAAGGTTCTTTAATTCTCCACATGCTTCGTTGGAAAATGGGAGATGATAACTTTTTTACAGCTTGCAGAAATTACTTATCAGACAATGAACTAGCTTATGGTTTTTCGAACACAGAATTATTAAAGCAGCATTTAGAGCAAACATCAGGATTAAACTTAACCGAGTTTTTTAATGATTGGTTTTATGGCGAAGGTTATCCCATGTATGAAATACTATGGAAACAAAATAACGACTTTAGTATTGATGTAAATATAAAACAAACTACTACAAACGAAATAGTTGATTTCTTCGAAATGCCCATTCCTATTAGATTTAGCAACGATGCAATAGATACTATTTTAACTTTCAATAATCAAATAAACAATCAAAATTTTCATATTCAATTTCCATATAAACTTACAACTGCTACCGCAGATCCTGAAAAATGGCTACTTGCAGAATATAGGATTACCAATATAAATGAATATAACGATTTCGATAAGTTAATTGTCACTCAATACCCAAACCCTAGTAAAGGAATTATTAACTTTAGTTTCAATAAAAATATTTCTATCGAAAACATTGAAGTGAAAAATTGTTTAGGCCAATCTGTTTTTACCTATCAAACAGACAACACTCCAATAAAATTTACCCAAGTAGATATGTCTTTTTTAGAGAACGGCATTTACTATTTTAAATTGAACGAGAAAAATAGAAGTTCTGTATCGAAGGTAATTGTGATGAAATAAAAAAAGCGTCGGGTCTGTAACCCGACGCTTTTTAGTAGACGGACGTGGACGTCCGTCTCAGCATTTTATTTTATTCCAATATCAGCTTTTTCATTTCAGAAGAATTTCCGAAATCTGCTTTTATAATATAAGTGCCTTTTGGCAATGAGCTTAAATCAATTTCTTTAGAAATAGTTTTACTATTATCATCGTAATTGTTTGTCCAAACTACTCTACCTAATTGATCAATTACAATTACTTTTAAATTCTCTGAAGATTTTCCTGCTATGCTTAATCTCACGTGTCCCTTGGCTGGGTTTGGAGTAACATTAAATGAAACAATTTTAGAGTTAGCGTTTATCCCTACAGCATTCGTTACTTCTATGTTTCTTGAGGCAAAAGCAGTACATCCTTCTGGTGTTGAGAAAGTATAGGTAATTGCATGAATTCCTAAACCTGCCGTAGAAGGAGTAAACACACCACTAGACACACCAGGTCCAGAATATATACCACCAACTGGCAAACCTCCAGTTAATTGAATTGGTTGTGCATTTGGATTAATCGGATTAAGTGAATCTAATGTTACTGTTGGTATAGGAACAAAAGTTAAATTTACCGAATCGCTTCTTCTACTACATATTCCATTAGGTGCAGTAATATCGCAATAGTATATTCCAGATGCTGTAACTTGTATAGAACGAGTTGTAGCACCAGTATTCCACAAATAAGTTGCAGATGCTTGAGATGCATTTAATGTAATTACATTACCAACACAAGGTTTTACTGTGTTTTTTGTAATGGCTCTAATTGGAGTTGCAAGGGCAATAATAAAGCCATCTCTTGTTTGTGTTTTACCATCAATTACAAGCGTTACTTTATACCTACCTGCAGTTGGGAAAATAACAGATGGACTTGCATCTGTAGATGTTGCAGGTACACCACCAGTAAATGTCCACTGAATGTTTGAACCAGGGAAGCTTGAAGTATTTGTAAAGTTAACAGCCTCTCCAGGGCAAACGTAATTATTATCTGCTTTGAAATCTGGCACCAATGCATCAGGATCTACCTCAGCCCACCAAGTTGCCCAGTTGTTTAATGTTGTTCCAGCGTATTCTTGTATTGTCCAGAAAGTAGAATCGTTTGATGGATCTACAACTGTGTTTGAATAATCACCCCACCTGTTTCTTCCCGCACCGAAATCTTTAAAGTAAGAGTTTTCCCCCCATTTATAAGTATAATTTTCTCTAAATGTATTTATTGGGTCGTTAGCCCTTCTAATAGAATAACCCGCTGATGCAAATTGACTGATAGAATAATTAGAGTATCCAATAATTACATCGTTCTTTTTATTCACTGCGATGCTTGGGTAATTATAATGCATTTTTGTAGTAGGATCATCTATTAACGAACGTTGCAAAATTGCTCCTGTTGTATCTAGTTGCCACCATTGAATAGAACTCCTGTTAGCATTAGATGCTGGTAGAAAAATTGCGTGCGCTGCCCAAATCTTTCCATTTCTCACCACCACTTGGCGCATACGATGATCTCCTGCATTAATTAAATTTGTATTCCCCATTTGAGGATTGAAATTCCCATTTGATCCTGCACCTGTTGCCCAAATAATACTTGCTTGAATCCCTATTGGATTAGACATTGCTGGGGTATCTGTTGGCCCAGAAATTGTTCTCATGGTTAAAGCTCCTTTTCCAGCACTATTCCCTGTAGAAGCTCTTATTAAAAACATTTTACTAGTAGAATTATCATAATGTATAGAAGGGCAGGCTACAGAAGCACCTTCGTTAGTAACTTCGAATTTTGTGAATTTACCAACCCCATTATTGTAAACATCATCTTTATTCCAAACATAAATTTGGTGAGATTGAGCAGAAAATCCTGCCATCGCAAATAAATTCATCT
>CALRIM020000144.1:0-7904 GCA_943360385.1 Rhizobium sp. Q54
CTCAACCTCTTCTTCTTTTAACGCCATAGCAAGCGAAAGACTCGGTCCCCGAACGCAGCGTAGCGGAGTTGAGGGGTGAGAGCGGTGCGACTAATTTGGTTAGCGGAGTTGAGGGGGTGAGAGTGGTGCTACTAATTTGGTTACCTAATAACCTCCGGCAAAACCTCTCCCTTCGGAACAAAAATCATCGACGAACTATTCACGCAATGCCTAGTGTTTTTGCTGGTAAATCCTTCATCTAAGAATACATGTCCGAGGTGACCTTGGCAATTGTTGCAAATAATTTCGGTACGCATTCCATCGGCATCATCAACGCGTTTTACAGCGCCTTTAATTTCATCATCGAAACTTGGCCATCCACAATGCGATTCGAATTTATCGGCAGATAAATACAAGGGGTTGTTGCATTGGCGACAAATATAGATGCCGTTTGCTTTATTGTCTGTTAAAGCTCCTGTATAAGGGCGATCCGTTGCTTTGTTTAAAATTACTGATTTTTCTTGCTCAGTAAGCTTGTTGTATTTTGGGTTTTGTTCCATTTTCTTTGTCGGTTTATTTTGTTGGCAAGAGCTTACCATTGGCACGCTTAATGCTAAACTAAGTAGAATAATAAATGTTTTCATCTTCTTTTTCTTTGTAATTTATTAGATGTACGTAATAGCAAACGACTTGGATTTGTTAATATTTCTTATCTTTGATAGGCAATTTTTAATCATGAAAAGAATATTACTTTTATTAACACTTTTTTGCAGCTATAGTTTGGCAAATGCTCAAACCTATAATTTTTATTTCGGGAATTTACATTCGCATACCGATTATTCTGATGGTAATAACGATGGAAATTCACCTACACCTGCTTCTGCATTTACATATGTAAAGTCGTCGTTAAATATGCATTTTTTAGGCATATCAGAACATAATCATAACGAAAGTACGAATATGAGTTTAAGCAATTGGGCTGGATTAAAAACTCAAACAGCTGCGGCAAACCAAGATGGAACCTTTGTGTGTATGTATGGAATGGAGTGGGGGACAATTTCAACTGGGGGGCATTTTTTAATTTATGAATTCGACTCGCTCATAGGATGGAATCCAGGGGCCTATCAAATATTAGTGGCTAAAGGAGATTATACTAGCTTATATCCTATTATTAAATATCATACAGGGGCATTTGCGACTTTAGCACATCCAGCTTCAAGTGATTTTGATGGCATTTTTACTGGAACATACAACTCCGTTTGGGATGATGCGGTAGTAGGAGTGGCCATGAGAAATGGTCCGTCAACTTCAACAAATACTACTTATAGCGACCCGGCAAGTTCAACCTATAATGCTCGCTATACAGATTTATTGAAAAAAGGATATCATGTTGGTCCAACCATCGATCACGATAATCACAATACAACTTTTGGCAGAACAACTCAAGGCAGAACAGTTGTGCTAGCTACCTCATTAACTAAATCCAACATTGCAGACGCCTATCGTAATATGAGGTTTTATGCATCCGATGATTATAATTTAAAAGTTACGTATAAAATTGGAACAAAATACATGGGCAGTATTACTACTCAAGTAGGAACTCCTACTATTTCTGTTTCTGTTGCAGACGACGATGGTGAAGCAACTACATCTATCGCATTAATGTCTGGTGTTCCAGGAAGTGGTTCAACTCCTACAACCCTAACAAGTGCCTCTAACTCTAGTACTCTTACGTATACAGATAATTCTTTAACCAATGGTTCTACAAAGTATTATTATGTAGTAGTAACACAAGCAGACGGAAACAATGCCTGGACTTCCCCAATTTGGTATACTCGAGATGATGCGTCCATGCCAATTACCTTAACTCGTTTTACTGCTCAAACAAAAACAGAAAATAAAATTGAGTTGCAATGGACAACTGCATCGGAATATAATAATGATCGTTTTGAAATTGAACGATCAACAGATGGTAGTAATTTTAAAGTTATTGGAAGTTTAAAAGGCAAATTAAATTCGAAAGAAATTACGGAGTATACATTTATTGATGAGAATGCAAGTGCAGGTATTAATTATTATCGCTTAAATCAAATAGATAGAGATGGTGCAAACACCTATTCCGACTTGGTTGCAGCGAATGTTAAAGCAGAAGAAATAAAATTTAATAATTATTTTTTTAGAGAAGGCCAAGTTTCATTCTCGTTAGCATCTCCATACATTACCGATGCAGAATTAAAATTGGTAGATATTAGTGGGAAAACAATTGCGACAATTAATCAGAAATTAGTAGTTGGTTTAAATACTATTGATGTGTACATTCCTGAATTGCCTACTGGTATTTACAATGCAATACTTCAAACTTCTAGTGGTAGAGTAAATTTTAAATTGAAAAAATAAATCACAATTTATATAAAATAAAAAACCATCCACAATTTCTTGGGATGGTTTTTTTATGTTTAGTGACGAAGGTAAATTACCAACGCCCACCCTTGTTATCATCATTACGTTTACGAGGAGCACGATCTGAGCTTCCAGTTCCGCTTGATCTACGATCTCCACCAGCACTACTTCCGCCGCTTCTGTTGCCTCTATCAGCACCACTGCGTCCTCCGCGTTCTCCACCACCGTAACTTCCACTTCTGCTTCCGCCACCATCTCTGCGAGCTCCGCCACCGCCACCGCCGTATGACTTACCGCCACCGCCGCCGTATGATTTGCGTTCTCCGCCTCCGTATCCACCACGACTTCCGCCGCTGCTTCTACCTCCGCGATCTCCACCACGTCCGCCGCTATCTCCACCACCTCTGCGATCACCGTCTTGTGAAATTTCTATACGAACACTTCTTCCCGAGTAATCAGCATTTTTAAATGCTGTTTGTACTTGTTCTAAAACATCGTTTTCTACTTCAAAGAAAGAGTAAACACCTTTGATGTCGATTCTACCAACCTTATCACCACGGATACCGCCAGTGTTACAAATGTAACCCAACATGTCTCCACGTGTGAACTCATCTACCGAACCTAAGTTGATAAATAAACGAGTGTGAGTAGTAGAACTTTCTCTCATGTTACCACGTTCAGATCTTGTAGATTCATCTGCTTTCGCATTTAAATCTGGAGCTTTTCTGTAGTATTCTAAGAATTGATTGAACTCTAATGATGCAAATCTTTTAATTACATCTTCTTTGCTCATGTCTGTAAACTCAGCATAAATACGAGGTAAATACTGATCGATTTGTGCATCATTTACTTCTACATTATGTACACGATGTACTAATGAGAATAATTGTTTTTCGCAAACATCAAATCCAGTTGGAACTTCAGCTAATGTGAATTTCTTTCCAACAACTTTTTCTAGTTGACGAATTTTTCCTGTTTCTTTTGAAGTAATTAACGCCATAGAAATACCAGATTTACCAGCACGTGCAGTACGACCCGAACGGTGTGTGTAATTCTCCATTTCATCAGGTAAAGAATAATGAATAACGTGTGTAACGTTATCAACATCAATACCACGAGCGGCAACATCTGTTGCAACTAATACTTGCAAAGAGCGATCACGGAAGCGTTTCATTACACGATCTCTTTGTTGTTGCGATAAATCGCCGTGCAAAGAATCTGCATTGTAACCATCTTTCATTAATGCTTCTGCAATTTCTTGAGTCTCTATTTTTGTACGTGAAAATACAATCGCGAAAATATCTGGATTGTAATCTACAATACGTTTTAGTGCTGCATATTTATCACGTGGACGAACAATATAGTATTCGTGTTCGATGTTAACGTTACCAGTATTTTTTGTACCAACAGTTAACTCAAATGGATTGTCCATGTATTTTGAAGCAATACGACGAACCTCTGCAGGCATCGTTGCCGAAAATAACCAAGTAAATTTTTCATCAGGTGTTGTAGATAAAATACTGTTGATGTCTTCTTGGAAGCCCATGTTCAACATTTCGTCTGCTTCATCCAATACTACGAATTTTACTTCTGAGAAATTAATCGCTTTACGATTAATAACGTCTAGCATACGTCCAGGTGTTGCTACCACAATGTGTGCACCACGCTTGATGTCGCGTAATTGGTTTACAATACTAGCACCACCATAAACGGCTACAATGTTTACATTGCCTATGTGCTTACTAAAATTTGTTAAATCGTTCGCAATCTGCAGACATAACTCACGCGTAGGGCATAAGATTAAGGCTTGCGGAGCATTGATGCGAAGATCTATCTGTTCCAACAGTGGGATACCAAAAGCGGCAGTTTTCCCTGTTCCTGTTTGTGCCAGACCGACAAAGTCGCGATCTCCCTTTAATAATACGGGGATTGATTGTTCCTGTATAGGCGTCGGCGAGACAAAGCCGAGTTCTGAAATTGCCTGTACAACTTTCGGACTGACACCCAATTGTTCAAATGGGTTCATAAATTATTATATGTGTTTAAATACAAGCCACTTGCTTGCGGCGCAAAGGTAGATATAATAAGCGAGAATAGGAAATGTTTGTTGCTTTATGCCCTTTAGAGTATCGAGTATCGGGTATCGGGTATCGGGATTTAATAAATTGTAGCTTGTAACTAGTAGCTTGTAAGTTGTATAAATATCAAATTTATTTACAATTTACAAGCAACTAGTTACAAGCTACAAGCTACAATTTACAAGCTACAATAGTCTCGGTTAATCGCGTCGTTGTACGACCAATTTCTCCAAATACGTTTTACCGCTATTTTCTACTTTAACAATGTATACACCTTCTGTTAAACTAAACACGTCTAACATATGCTCTCCATCTTTTAGAACTGCCTGCATAACTTTTTCTCCCCTTACATTATAAATAGTGCAAACAGATTTTCCTGTAAAAGAATGTTCGATGGTTATTTTAGATTTTGCTGGGTTTGGAAATATTTTTATTAGTTGATCAGCTACATTCTCAATGCCTGTTTTAGGACAGTCAGAACTATCTACTAATGCACGAACAATAATGTTTTCTGCAATACCGCATTTCAATACTTTTTCATATAAATTTTTAGAAATAAAATTGATGGTAGTATCCATCCAGTCTCTTTCTATTGGAGTAACTCCAGCATATGGTACATGATCTGAACCGCAATAGGTATAGAAATAATTTTCGTGTTTCTTTTTATCTAACGATTTATGAATGCTTAAACTTCCATCCACTTCTAAAAGCGGAATGGTATTTAATAATTTGATGACAGCAGAACCGTATGGAACCGTTTTATCTGCTGTTCCATGCATACTAATAACAACTACATTTTTATCTTTTTTCTGAATCCATGCGGTATCTCCAATGGCACCACATAAATTTACTACCGCTTTAATTCCATTCGATGAATTTGGTAAATTATTCGTAGTTCCTCTGAAATTACCTAACCCTGTACTTCCAGAACCATTATACATACTTGTATCTATACTCGGTAACACTTCCTGAGGTTCATCTAAAAATGCGGCTTGTAATGCTGTAAATCCCCCAGCCGAAGACCCGCCATAAATAATCATGTTAGTGTCGATGTTATACACATCAGCATTTGCTTTAATGTATCTTATTGCTGCTCTCGCATCTTGCATTGCACGCCAAACTGCTCTTGAAGCAGATGTTGCATTGTACTCTTCCATACCTGTACGGTAATCCTGAGATACACATACGTATCCTCTCTTTGCAAATTCTCTACAAAGATACACCACATCCCCATCAGACTTTGTTCCAAATAAAAATGATCCACCATGTGTTATGAAAAACACAGGACGTTTTTGTAAAGTATCGTCGGCTGGTAAATAAATGTCTAATGCTAAATCCAGTGGAATGGATGTATTGGCTGTAACATTATATCCGTAAATTAAATTCATTACAGAATCATATTCAAACACAGGAGCCTTGTATCTATTGCCACCTACACATTGTGCATTAGCAGAAATGATACCAGTTAAGAGTATGCAGATAGCGAGTAGAGTTCTTTTCATATTTTAAGTCCATAGTCCAACGTTCATAGTCCAACGATAATTAATAAATTTCGATGGACGAAATACGATGGACGAAATACTATTTATTTTTTTTCTTTTTCTTTCCTTCTTTAGGCTCAATAACTTTTGTGAATGTTAACACTGTAATTTTTTGCGCTTTCAAATACAATACATCATCATCTATTTCGTAACCATCTACTTTTTTCAATGTAGCGAAAAACTCATTTTCTAGCTCTTGAGTTTCTTTGCAAAACATTTTTGTAGACATAATATTTTCATTGCATTTCACTTTTTTCTTACCATCAAACATGAAATTTCCAGTAAAATTATTGCAAATACCTTTGCCAATAAACTGACCAGTTGGAGTAATACGCATGTTGCAGTTCACCTGAACATCTACGCTATTCATAGTCTTTAAATGCCAATTTTTTACGAATTCAGCTTCCTTTTTGCCAGAGATTGAAAACAAGCCTATAATTAAGCTTAAGATCAGTAAGTTTCTTTTCATTTTTGGTTAGTTTGTTAGATTCTTAAAGATAAAAAATAATTCGAACTTTTATTTAATTTGAACAATTAGCCAATTTGGACAATTTGAACAATTAGCTAATTTGAACTATTTTTAAAGTAAATTAATTCCTTAAGGAACTATAAACTTAGTTTTTAGATCCATCTAAGATGTAAATGGAAATATCCTAATTGTATTATTGTCCAAATTGTATTATTGTTCAAATTGTCCAAATTGGTTAGAGCTTTACAAACCTCACACTCCCTTTCGCTTTGTTTTTAATTCTCACAAAATAAACTCCATTTGGCAAATCACCTATTTCTAGGTTCATGGTGCTGGCATTTATTTTTGCGGATTTAACAAGGGTTCCATAGGCATTATATAGTTCTAGGATTTCCTTTTCTGGGGGATTATTAAATTTTATGGAAATATTATCTATGGTAGGGTTAGGATAAATAGTCCAAAGTGGTTCTACTTTTGTAAACTTAATCGCGGTAGTATTACAATCGTACTTTATTTCGTACCATGTGGTATCCATTGGACAATTACTGGTAGGGTCTATTACTTTGCACTTGTATTTTCCAGCCGAAGAAATATACAGGGTGTCTTCATTGGTCATGTTTGTTAAAACGGAATCGTTTTTATACCAAAGGATAGTTTCATTTCCATTTAAAAATCCATTGATATGAAGTACTGCAAATGCTACTGTGTCGCCAATGCATGGGTTGCCTATAGCATCAAAATAGTAACCTGACCAATCTGGAGATTTAGTGAATTGTTGTGATAATTCTGAACAACCATTTATTGTTGAAATTACTGCGAAGCCAGTGTTGCTGTATTTTTTATAATCGGTCAGATATCTTTTAGTTTCGGGAATTACAACTCCATGAAGCAACCATTGATAATTGTCTGCCAACTCTGTCCATAGGGTATCGTTTTCACAAACCCAATTATTCTTTGTGTAAACAGTTGGAGTATGATTACAGAATTGAAGGATAGTGTCTACTATGTTGGTATGTACTCCTTGTAAATCGCAATTCGAAGTAGTGAGGGTAACAGTAAAGGTACCATTATTGGTATAGGTATGCGATGGAAATGGTTGAGTAGAAGTAGTGCCATCTCCAAAATCCCAATGATACGATTGTTTGATTTCCGATTTTGTTGGAGTGAAATATATTTCATTTACACCTGTACCTAAATAATAATTAAATGTAGATGCAGGAAGTTTTTTATAATCCCATGTTGATAGCTTTTGATAAACTTCAATTTTTGCAGCATTTTTTATGATGTTAGCATCTGTTGCGCTTAACCCAAAATTCTCGGTAATGAGTGTCGGGTCTTTTTTAAAGATACTCGCATAAAAGCAACACGCTGCAGCATACGATCCAGCTTCAGTTGGGTGGCTTTCGTCCGACCAGTATAGTTCTATGTTCGGGTGAT
>CALRIM020000145.1:0-7882 GCA_943360385.1 Rhizobium sp. Q54
ATACGAATCATTTTTAGCCTATTTATTAAAAGGAACTGAATATACTTTTAGAGAGGAAAATGGAATGTACCTTATTGGAGAACGAAAAATTGAGGGTCTTCGTTCAAATAAATTTGTGCAATTACAAAACAGATCACTCGACGATATTATTGAAACAATACCTGCTGACATAAAAAAAGGAGTAGAAATAAAAGGGTTCAAAGAACTTAACAGTATTTTGTTAACAGGTGCAACGCCACAAATTGAAGAAATTTATACATTTATTAGGGAGTTAGATAAAGTTGTTCCATTAGTAACCATAGAAGTAATAGTATTAGATATTAAAAAAGGAAAATCAATAAAAACGGGAGTAAAAGCTGGTCTATCCGATTCTGTGAAATCAGGAGGAACTATTTTACCAGGTATCGATTTTACATGGGGTGCTAAATCAATCAATCAGTTTTTATCTAATTTAGGAAATAATTCATCTGTTAATTTAGGAAGGGTTACTCCAAACTTTTATGTTTCGCTAAGTGCTTTAGAAAATAATGATAACATAGAAGTTCGTTCTATGCCAAAATTATCTACTTTAAATGGTCACGATGCAACGTTAAGTATAGGTAGTACAAGATACTATACAACTACCACTCAGAACGTAATAGGCTCCTTAAATCCCCAAACAGTGGTTACCCAACAATTTAATGATGTACAAGCTAACTTAACCATTAGTATTACACCAGTAGTTTCTGGAGATGAACAAGTGACCTTAAAAATTGATGTTAAAATTTCTGATTTTACAGGAGATCCGCCGGCAAATTCTCCACCACCATATTCTACAAGCCAATTTAAATCCATTATTAGAGCAAGAAACGACGAAATGATAGTTTTAGGCGGAATTGAACGAACTGAAAAAAGTGAAAATGGAACTGGAGTACCTGTGTTAGCTAGAATTCCTGTATTAAAATGGTTCTTCAGTAGCCGATCTAAATCATCTAGTAAAGTAGTTTCTGTAGTATTTATTAAACCAACTATTGTGTATTAATGTTCTCTTTTAAAAAATATTTTACAGATATAAAAGAAATTCTTGGAGTAGAATTATTTATAAAAAATGATTCTTTAGAATGGAGATTTGTTTCTATTTCCAAAAACAAGAATGAACTAAAATATGAAAATAGAGCATCGGTACAATCTAATAGTATACCAGAAAGTGTATTATTCCAGGTCAATTGTCCAATTGTACTAATCATTAATGGTAAGGGTATTATTCACAAGAAAATTAGTAAGAATGATTTATCAGACCAAGAAATATTAGCTCAAGTAATTCCAAATATTAATAGTAAAGAATTCTATGTTTTGAAATACTATGATGATACGAATGAGGGATATATTTCTATTATTAGAAAAAGTCAATTAGATCCAATTCTATCCTTATTCAACAAAGCAAAACTTAGTATAATAGATATTTATTCAGGTCCATTTTTATTTAATGAGTTTCGCAAGGCATTAGATTTATCAGAACTCAAATATTCAGTTTCTGATTATACACTTGAGTACTCAAATGACAGATTAGATACTTTTAATTTAAGTAATGAGGAAAGCACTCATTCTATTATTAAAATCGATGATGAAATTATTGAGCCAAAATATTTACTTGCCTATTCAACTTCAATAGTTTTTATAAATCAAGATTATAAAAATAAATTTAAGCATTCAATAGAATTAGTTGACAAGAATAAGGAGGAATTTCATTATCAGCTAATTTTCAAAAAAGGAGCTTTGACTTCTTTAATTACAATTTTCACCATTCTATTAATCAATTTTATTTTCTATTCTATATTCTTTGAAGAAAATAAAAAATTGATAGTGAATAAAGGATTAATAGAAAATGATTTAAAAATAAATGAACAACAAATTAAAAATATTGAAGAATCAAAAGCATTCTTAAGAAATATTGGATGGGAAGATAGGAATAGGTTATCACCATTTTTAGATGATATTGCTAGTACCGTTCCTACACAGTTATTGTTAACAGATTTAACCATAAATCCAATTGCTAAATCTAGCTTAACTTCTCCAGAAAAAATATTTGAGAAGCAATTTATAAATATCATAGGAAATTGTAATCTTCCAACAGATCTTAATACTTGGATTTCTGATTTAAAGAAAATTGAATGGATTAAAGGAGTTCAAGTAATAAAATACAATTATGATAACACAAAGAAAAAGGGCGTTTTTAATATTGTAATAAACTATTAAGTAATGAATTATAAGAAAAAAACAACTTACTTATTAGTAATATCACTTCTTATTCTTATAGTGGTTTATTTTATTTCAATCAAAAAAACAATTGACTTATACATAGAAAATAAAGAAATTTCTCAATACCTATCTAGTGAAATAACTATTGAAAAGCAATTGTCTTTAAAAAATGAAGAAGCATTATTAAAGAGTTCTATCCTTAATTATTCAATAGATTCAATAAATGGGGGAGATTTATTATTAGATATTTCTGGATCGCTTTGTAAAAAGAATAACACCATATTAAGAGATGTCCCCATTTTTGAAGACTCTGAACAAAATGGATATCAGATTAGAACAAACAAAGTAGTAGTAGAGGGAGGCTTTATTAATTTATTACAACTTTTAAATGATTATGAAAAAAGTAAAATTGGGCGAGTATCCTCAGCGAGTTTTCAATCTTACTTCGATAGATTAAAAAACAAGAATATTCTTACACTTACTATTTATATACAAAATGTTAAAACCATTAAATAAGGGCTTATTACTTTTATTTTCGATTATAATACTCTATTTTACTTCATGTAGTGATGTGATTGAAAAGTCTATTAAAGACCAAAACGTAAGTATTATTTACCCTAGTAATAATTCCATGTTAACAGATTATGCACAAACTTTTTGGTGGACAGAAGTGGACAATGCTCTACATTATAGATTAGAATTAGTGAAAGGAAGGTTTGATTCTGTTCAAAAATTCATTTTAGATTCCACCCTAACCAAAACTTCATTTAGTTGTGTTCTAGAACCAGGAAACTATCAATTAAGAATAAAGGCAGAAAATGGAAGTACATCTACACCTTATACAACTCATTCATTCAAAATAGATACTAGTTCAATTAATATACAAAAAATCATTCTCCTATCTCCAACTACAAATTCATATAAAAACACCTCACAAATTTTATTTACATGGAATCCAATGTTTGGCGCAGGTTCTTATAGATTACAAATAGATACCGCTGGGTTTATAGATGAAACCAATCTCGTTTTCGATGAATCTGTAGTATCAACATCTACTGTTGTAAATTTAAATTCAGACCACTTATACCAATGGAGAGTAAGAGCTGAAAGTGAGAATAAAACATCAAAATGGTCTGATAACTCACTTTTGACAATTGACAAAGAAAGCCCAGATGCTCCTTTAATTATTAGCCCTGTAAATAATATGAAGTTAAATCTACCAGTTACTTTAACATGGAATGAACAGGATGATGTTAATAAATATGAATTGTATGTTTACAAATCCGATTCCATCTCATTGTATGATGCTTCTTTTCCTTTAATTGTTTATAATAATTATCTGTTGAGTCTAGGGCAATTAAATGAAAAAATAATATGGAGATTACGTTCAATTGATAAGGCAGGAAATAAGAGTAGTTTTAGTAATTATGGTTCTTATACGATAAAATGAAAAATACCAAGATAACTTATTTATTAATTGGAATCGTAATATTAATTTGGGGAATTATTGTTTTTAGGCTAGTGAGTACAGTTACAGATGATCATACAACAAAGACCAAATACTCCAATAATATTGCAAGAAAGGAGAAAGAAATTAATGAAAACTACAAATTAAAATTAAATTACAGAGATCCTTTTTTAGGAAAATCTTATAAAAAAGAATTACCTAAAAGAAAAATAATAAAAAAACCAATTATAACTGTACCTACAATTAATTTGGATGGAATACAATTAAAAGGAGTGATTAGAAATAATAAACACAAGATTGCAATAGTTAATTTTAACGGACAAGAGCAACTAATAAAAGAGGGCGACACCTATAATAATATCCGATTTGTAAAATATTATAATGATTCCATTGTGTTAATGGTAGGAAAAACAAGAAGTGTACTTAAAAAATAAAAATCAATGAAAAGAATTTTAATTCTATTTTTTTGCCTGTTTCAATATAATGGATATTGTCAAGAAAAAGTCTCCATTACCACAGAACGGGTTACACTAAATAAAACTGATTACAACTTGCAATTTTACGTTTGTAAAGATTGCGTAACAAAGGTTAATAAGGAGTTATATTATTATTGGTTTAAAGCCAATGAAATGCTTATTACTAAAGGTGGATTTGAGGGTAAACTACTTCATGGACAATATATTGAATATTATATATCAAAAAATCTTAAGAGCAAAGGGAATTTTTTATTAGGGTTAAAAAATGGTGAATGGATTGATTGGTATGAAAATGGTGAAATTAAAGAAATTAATAATTGGAATTTGGGTAAAAAGCACGGGAAATACATTCAGTATTCTAAACAAGGTAAAATAATTAGTGAAGGTGCCTATAAAAATGGATTGCTGAATGGCACTATAAAAGTCATAAAAGAGGATACGGTTAGCATTAAAAAATATAAAAATGGCATTCAGATTTTAGAAAAAAAAGACCCTTTCAAAAAAATAAAAATTTATAAAATCAAGAAAAACAAGTTAAAAACTCCAAACAAGGACGAAGGTATAAAGGGAGATACCACAATTAATAAAACCAAAACAATTAAAACTCAATTAATAATGAGAAATGATTTTAATTAAGTCCTATAAAGCTGGAACTATATTTGTTTCTATAATTATTGCATTAATTATTGGGATTTTCTGCAGCTCCTTAATTATACTAGTATATTATTATAGAAATTTATCCAATAAAGAAATTATTAGTAATAAGATGTCTAATAATATAAATTCCGCGATAATATTAGTATTAGATTCTAATTATAATAGAAATGATTCTGTCAATTATATAGATTTATTTGACAACAAAAATGATTCCATTAAAATAAAAAAAAAGGAGTGGGGAATATTTACCAATTATGAAATTAGTTCTAGTGTAGGCAAATTTGAGAAGAAGAAAATTATACAAATAGGAAGTAAACAAGAAATACCAAAGTATGCTATTTATCAATTTAACACTAATAAACCATTAACCTTAACAGGTAAAACCGAAATTAATGGGAATTGTTATTTACCTACAACAACTATAAAAACCACCTATTTCGAAAACTCATTTTTTACTGGTACAATTCCAAACACAAATCAAATAAAACTAAATGATGAGTTTTTTCCGAAATTTTCAGATAGCCTAATGTTAAATATTAGAAATTTTATAAATGGAGTTAATACTAACTCTCACATTAGCACTTTACAAATTTCAGATAATATTGAAAATTCGTTTCAAAACGATAGATTGTTGATTTATTCTAACTCAAAAATTATTCAAAAAAGTAAAAGTATAAAAGGCAACATCGTCATTAAATCGGATAAATATATTGAGTTAAATTCTAATACTTATTTACAGGATATAATATTAATAGCGCCTGTTGTTAAAATAAATAAAGGATGTAAAGGTTCTGTTCAAATTTTTGCAACAGACAGCATTCTAATTTCAAAGGAATGTGTATTCAAATATCCAACAGTGTTGTACTTAGAATCAAATAAAGCGATTGGAAATGAAGTTAAGATTGATGAAAGTGTAAAGATAGATGGCTATATTATTTCATTAAACTCAAGTACAGATCCTTATATCACTTCTATAATTAACATCCAACCTAACTCTATTATTACAGGTATTGTTTATACAGACAAATATGTTGATTTAAAGGGTACTGTTAATGGTAGTATAACTTGCGATAAATTTATTTATAGAACTATTAGTTCCGTTTATGATAACTATATATATAATGGTACTATAAATTACAAGAAATTACCTCCATTTTTTATTACTTCTGGAATTTTTAATAGTACAAAAAGAAATGAACAAGCAATCATTAAATATCTTAAGTAGAAGAGCTAAAGGTTCTACACTTATTGAAGCAATTGTTTCTTTGGTAATAATAATGGTTGTATTCTCTATTGCAATGTCTGTAATTATAAATATTAACAAATACACAATAGGATTTAGCAAAAATAAAGCAGAGAAAGAAATCGCAACAATTTACAAGTTAACTCAAGAAAATAAAAAATTTATAGATGAAACTATAAAAGTAGATAACTTAATATTTGAAAAAACAGTCACAACGTACAGAAATTATGCAAATTTATTTCAAGTTAAAATAATAGTTTATGATATTAATTATAAAGAAATGCTTACTGAGTATAGAATTATGAAATATGAATAAATTAAAAGCATTTACAATTATGGAATTAATAATAGTAATGCTAATTAGTATTATTATTATTTCAATTTCATATAAAAGTTATGAAATAATTGAGAGGCAAGTGTTGAATTTCATTAAAAATAACAGTAAAATTGAAGAGAATATACTTTTCGAAAATACACTTTTAAGCTCATTTGAAAATTCAGATATCATTACTATTGATGATAATAATATTAGATGTTTAAATGATAGTATAAATATTCAATATGGATTCTACGATGATTTTGTGTTGAGAGAAAATATTACAAATTCAACAATTGATACGTTTAAGGTAGAGTCAAAAATTAAGAAATTTAGCATCTTATCTAATTCCGAAATTAAAAAGAACATCATACAAACAATTGAGATTAGTATTGTAAACAGACTTGACACAATTGGATTAATATATAGTAAAACATACTCTATAGAGCAGTTACTTAAAATATATACTCTTTAACATCTATACTTTGAAACTGAATATTCCACAGAAAAAAAATAATACTACAATAGAAAGCAAAACTTTCTTAAAGAATTTTGAATTGTTTTTAAACAAGGATAGAAAATTCATCAAAAAAAAGTTCAGCAATAAACACAAAGAGCTTTTTTATAATCAGCTTAGTATATTATTAGAGGCTGGAGTGGATATTAAATCTAGTATGGAGATTATTATTAATGAACAAAAAAATAGTGTAATAAAACAAATTTTAATCACAATCAAAGACAATTTGATATCAGGAAGCTCCTTGTCGGATTCTTTAAAAAATATTGAAGATTTTACTAATTATGAAATTAATAGTATTGGTATTGGAGAGGAAAGTGGGAAATTAACAATTGTATTAAAAGAATTGGCAATATTTTATAAAAGTCAGATAAAACAACAAAGGCAAATTATAAGTGCATTAACCTATCCCTCCATAGTATTCTTAACCTCCTTTGCAGCTATATTTTTTATGTTAAATTTTATTGTTCCGATGTTCTCTGATATTTTCTTAAGATTTGGGGGAGACCTACCAATGATTACAAAAGTGATACTAAGATTATCTCATTTTCTATCTTCTTACTTCTATCTTATTTTTTTAATTATTGGTCTATTTATTTATATAGTCTATTCAAAACGTAAATCTTTATACTTTCGAAAGATTAGTTCTACTTTAATTTTAAGAATACCAATTATTGGTCAAATAGTTCAGAAAATTTATTTAACTCGTTTCTCAAATTCGATGAAATTGTTAATTGGATCAAAAATACCAATTCTTAGAGCAATTGAACTAGTAAGTAATATGATTGAATATTATCCAATTGAAAGTACACTAAAGAAAATAGAAGAAGATATTTTAAGAGGCTCTTCCTTAAATAAAAGCTTATCGAACTTTAGTTTCTACCCAAAACAAATGGTTTCCTTAATAAAAGTTGGAGAAGAAGTAAATAGATTAGATTATTTTTTCGAAAAAATTGCAAATCAATAC
>CALRIM020000146.1:0-7727 GCA_943360385.1 Rhizobium sp. Q54
ATCTTCCATCAATTTATATTGATGGAAAAATTTACATTGAAAACAGGAAGGAAATCGCCCATTTTTCGTGGCTTTTAAGGAAAATGCTTGTTAGTTTAAATTTCACTCATGATACAATTTCAGATATCGTAGCAAATCTAACTATTCAAACAGGAAAGGAATTTGAAAGTTCAACCCATCGGCTAATAAAAGAGCATGCTTATTTTGATGTATTGTGTAAGGAAGAGCAAGCGCCATTTAACGATAGTTCATTTATTTTAGAAGAAGATCAGAGCATTAAAATGGAGCATTTGCACTTAGAGATACAAAAGCTGGGAGCTGGGTCGTTTAATAATAAATATATATCAGGGGATGCATTCTTAGATTTTAACAAATTGAAATTCCCCTTGTTATTAAGAAAATGGCAACATGGAGATTGGTTTATCCCTTATGGTATGAAGGGAAGAAAAAAACTAAGTGACTTTTTTGTAGACGAAAAATTTACAATTAAGGAAAAAGAAAATACCTTTGTAATAGTATCGGGTGAGGATATTGTATGTATCTTAGGGCATCGCACAGACGATAGGTATAGAATTACGGAAGCTACTTCCATTATTTATAATATTAAACAGAAACATGGCTAAGCATGTCTTATATCAAGAACGTCAGACTTTAGGAAATATAAAGTTCTGGACAACCCGCAGATTTGTATTAGCACTTTTTTGTTTCGCAGCTTATTTTATTTCTGAGGAAAGAGACCGTGCGCAAGAAGCTGATTTGTTTTTGGTGGTAGGCTCTGGGATATTATTCATTTCAATTTTATTTATATTCTTAACGCATTATAGAACACTTATTGAAAATGGAAGCTTAATTTTAACTGGAATCTATAGTACTAAAAAAGTTAAGATTGATTTAAGCAATATTGTAAGTTCAGAAATAATAAGATATAGCCCTTTTATGATAAACAACCCAGTGTATAATCTTCATAAAAAAGGAACTATTAGATTTTATGCATATGGAAAGTATGCAGTAAAAATTACTGATAAGGATGGATTAGCCTACTTAATAGGTTCACAAGATCCAATTGAGTTAGATGCTGTGATAAAATCCATTATTAAGAATTAATAATTTAGAGATTAGAATTCTAATACGTTATAGTTTCTTTTATATGAGTAAGCTAAAATTCTAAGCTCTAAATTCTAAACTCTAAATTTATTTCTTCAATCCAATTTCCCTTAATCTTTCATCTAGGTATTGACCTGCTGTGTAATCATCATAAGCTTTAGGATGTTCGGAATCTATGCATGACTCTAGACACGCAAGGCTCATTTCTGAACGAGGGTGTAAGAAGAATGGCACAGAATACCTCGAGGTACCCATTAGTTCTCTTGGTGGGTTAACTACTCTATGGGTAGTAGATTTTAATTTGTTATTCGTTAATCGTTGTAACATATCGCCAACATTCACTACAATATCGTCTACATCTGCTTTTATTGGATACCATGTGCCATCTCTTGTTAGAACTTCTAACCCATCGGCACTTGCACCTATTAAAAGGGTAATCAAATTAATATCTTCATGAGCTCCAGCACGAACCGCATCTGGTGCTAAACTATCTGGGTCGGTAATAGGGAAGTAATGTATCCCACGTAAAATGCTATTCCCATTTTTTATTTTTGCATCGAAATAAAACTCATCTAGGCCTAAATAAACAGCTATAGCTTGTAAAATATGAGCTCCAGCAAATTCTAATTTTTTAAAAACCTCTTTTGTAATTTCGTTAAAACGAGGAAGCTCATCAACTAAAATATTATCAGGATATTCATCTTTTGACATAACCTCTCCTTCCACATACTGCCCAACCTGCCAAAATTCTTTTAAATCTGGAGTGTTAGAATCTTTAGCTTTTTCTCTGCCTTTGCTAGTATATCCACGTTGACCTGCTAATTCAACAATTTCATATTTCTTTTTAATTTCTTCTTGCAGACTAAAAAGTTTTTTTACTTCTACATATAATTCTGCCATGAGTTCTTTACTCATTCCGTGATTTGCAATGGTTACAAATCCTGTTTCGTTGAATGCTTTACCAATACCATCTGAGAAAGATTTTCTTTGAGCATCATTTCCATTAATATAATCGTTTAAATCTAAACGAGGAATGTTTACTGTTGCCATAATGTTGTTTGTTAGATTTGCAAATTACGAATATTTTTAAACGTAGCAAAGAGTAATAATAGTCCAAATAATGCTAGGTGTATATAGGTTATAAAAGTTAAAATAGGATCCTTAAAGAACCATTTTATTTGATGAGATCCTTTGGGAATCATTATCATTTGTTGAGAATAATTAACTGTAGTAATGTTTGTTTCAATATCGTCAATAGATGCTTTCCATCCATCATACGGATTCTGTGCAAATACTAGGGCTGAATTTGATTCAGAATAATATTTCAAATAAAATTGTTTGGGTGTAAATTGAATGGAATTTACATTAATTTTTGAATTAAGATATGTCGTATCTAACGACTTGTTTGTATTCCCAATATTCACCCAGGCAATGGAAGAATTTATTGTTTTAGGCGTATCGGAGTATATTATTAAAGAAGGAAAATAATACCATGAGTTTTCCCAAATACTATCTTTTAAGTTGGATTCGGACAATGCATTAAAAGTATTTAACACAAACGGATTGTAGCCATCAACTCCAATTTCACCAAAGTAACAATTCATATTCCAATTTAATGGCCATCTATATTCGTACTGTTGATCAATATTTTTATATAAAGGATTTAATTTTGGTGTAGTAAATTTATCAGGGGCATTTGAAATTAAATCATCTACATTTTTTGTTTTAGTGTCTAAAACCATTGTTGCCATTGAGTTTAAATGTACATTTATAAATAAGTCGAAACAACAAATAATCAGCAAATATTTGATTGGTATTTTTTTTAGGCTTAATAAAAATAACATTAACAGTAGAATGCTATTTAATGCAAATTGAAATATTATATGTTGTACAAAAGTGGTATTCTCTATTTGTTTTGATAATGTATTCAATGAAAGAAGATTGAAAGGGTGCCAAGAGTTTAGGTGAATGAAAATATATGTAATAAAAAATAAAATGGATAATAGTAATACCCCTTTTATTTTTTTTGAATGAAATTGAATATGTTCAAATTGTAATGCTGAGTATATCAATATTGAAATAATAAAAAACAACCTGAATAATGATGGGAATCTAAATAGATTGAACCCTGGTACGTAATTATATAGAATTTCCCTTATAGGAGTTTGTTCTCCAAACCCTATTAATAAAAAGAGTATTGATAATAAAAGCCATAAATAGTTCTTGCGAATACTTCCGTTGAGAATGCTCATTAGAATGGTAATAATTGGGAGTAATCCAATGTAACCATTCGACATGGAGATATCAGTTTTAAATAACTCAGCATTTTTAAAAGAGGCAAAAGGGCTTATTAGCGACAATAAACTTTGCCATGAAAATGGGTGTTGTAAAGTCTTTATTAAAGTAAGACTATCGCCTCTGCTAAAAAAATCCCGACTTGTATAAACAGAATATATAATAGGTGCTAATATTAATAAGCAACAAATACAAAAAATAAACTTATGTAAAATGAAATTTAATTTTTGTTTAGATTTTAAAAATATAACGAATTGATCAATAGTTAAAGCATAAGCTGATACAATAACGAAAGCAGGGTAAGAGCTACTTATAAAAAAATATAAAACAATAAGAAACCAAGCTAAATGATAGTTGTAAGTTTCTTTTCTTAAGAATAGATAATGATAAAATAGCCAAGGCATCCAGGCAGCAGCAGCAATCCAAGTGAGATGTTGTGCATTACCTACAATAAATCCAGAGCACATGTAGCATATAGAGAAAATGCAAGCACTTAAATTATTTACGCCTAATTTTTTCAATAAAAAATAGAACCCACTTCCAGCAAGTGTAATAAGTAAAACTATTTCTAATTCTATTACTTGCATGCTATAACCAAAGATGCCTCCTATTATCCATGCCGGATAATACCAAGTGGCACTTTGTGGATCTGCAAAAGTTGGATATCCTCCTAGCTGATATGGATTCCAAAATGGGATCTCTCCATTTTGTAGGCTTTTACCTAAGAAATGTCTCCATGGTAAATATTGTTCAGCCATATCCCATTTCATCGAATATGGATTAAGCCATAGGAAATGATAGCAAAGGAATGCAAATACAATAATTAATAAAAGATGAAAATTAGATTTCAAATAGTTATTCATCCTCTTCTGGTTTTTCCTTCAATTTATCTTTTAATTTTTGCAACCCAGTTTTTTGTTTTTTATTTATGGTGTCAGTTTTGCTATTTGAAGGTACCAATTTTATTCCAGAATTTTGCGATGGGATGTCTTTCTCCCATTCAGCATCTTCCTCGTTAATGGTTTGTTTGAATTCCTTTTCTTTTTTGAACCAGGAACCAAATTCATCTTTTAGAATATTTTTTATTTCGACTTTTTCCTTTTTAAAATCCTCTGCGAATTTCTTTTTAATTTCCTTTTTATCCAAAGAAAACTTAGGATTAGAGGCATCTCCATACATTCTAATAAAAAGCTTGGTATTGCCAGTTCCATCTGGCTCAATCTCTCCAAACCGTTCATCCCCCAATTTCTTAGATTTCTTTTTTAATAAATCAGATAATAGTAATTGTAAATGATAATCGATAATGTTTTCGAAACTATGTGTGCCAGAAATCCTAAGATTTAAAGCGTTTGATTTAATTTCCATATCTGGAATGTTAATCATTTTGTTCTTAATTTCAATTGTATTTTCTAGGTTAGAAAATTTGAGATTTTTTAATTCATTTACATCAATGTATTTACTCAATGCAAGCATTGGTTCAAAATTCAACAGCTCACCATTTTCTATTAAAACGGTTCCTTTTGCGTAAAATGCTTCATGAATCGAATTCAAATTTTCATCCCAAAGCATATTTATTTTCATCGAAGAACTGATGCTTCCCCTAATATTTTTATCAGTTAAAATCTCTACCCCAAAGTTCTGAAACTCTCTAAAAAGATTACTAACATCAACCTTATTTAAGTTTAGGTCGATATTCATTGGCATTTTGGCAGCTTGTTTTGTGTTGAAATCTATTTTTGCAAAAACTAGTCCTTTTTGAGATCTGAATGCTAAATAATCGGTATTAATATTTTGATTTTCTATTTTCATCCCTCCCTCTAAATCGAATGCTTGAAAGGGCAGAAACTGAATTTCTTTAACTTGAAGTTTGATATTTGCTGTAAGTTTTGGATTAATTTTTAATCGGTATGGTTCCGCTTCAGTACTATTTGCCCCAGATGATAATAACTCTTTTACATTTATCAACTTAGACATAAGTGTTGCATCTATTTCTAAATCTTCATTTTCTGTTAGTATAAACGAGAATAAATTTCTGAAGAATCCTTTGATATGAAAATCTGAGCTTCCTATAATAAAACTCATATTATTAATTCTTAGATCAGATTTCTGAAAATTATAATTACCATTTAGTGCAGTTATTGGAAGTGAATATTTACCAGCAAATAGTTTAGTATTACTTATTATAATAGTTCCTTCGCTCTCTATATGTTTAATATTTTCGTCTTTTTTTAAATCGGCAATCCTTGCTTTTAATTTTAATTTTAAATCGATTTCCCCACTCTCAAATTTTACATTTTTTATCGGCCATATTTTTTGTATCTCAATAAAAGATTGTTTGGTATTTATATATAAATCTAGGAGTGGATTATTTAGTTCTGTTATGTTTATTGTTCCTACAATTGGTCTGGTATGGTAGATTGCTTTAAATGACCCAATGTTTAGTACATCATCATCTAATGTTTGTGTTTCGTTATTTTTATATGTTAAATCGAAGTATAAGTTGTTTATCTCTTCGTTTTTTACCTTATCATTATTTACAATTACGCTTGCATTTTTAAATCCTGTTTTAACTTTAATAACGGGTACTTTTTTATCTTCTAAACTACCTATTATAGAAGTTTCAAAATACATATTGCCCGTACTTTTGTAATCTTTAAATGTATCGCTGTATTTCTTAGGTAGCAAACTTAAGAACGATTGTATATCAAGATCTTTGCCCGAAGCATTTAAGTTAATATTTTTATGGTCATTGGAATAGGTTATAGACCCGTCTATTAGTAATAATAGTTTTTCAATATTGATACTTGTTTGTTTAAATTGATAAATGGAGTTTTTTAAATCAACAAACATATTTGTGTTAAGTACAATGTCTTTATTTTTAATGATGGAAGTACTATTATAGTTTATTGCATGGACATGCATCTTACTTTGAAGATCCAATTTAAACGCATCCGAACTGAAGTCACCTTTTGCTTTGAAATTAGAAATGTCGCCACGATACACAAAATTCGATTCATAATCTAAATGCATTACAGATGAATTCAGAATAATAATCTCCTCGATGTTCAATTCGAATTTAGAGTCATTTTTTGTAGGAATAGTATCTTCATTAAAAATTTCGAAGTTTGATTTTCCTAAGATGTCAATATTTGAAGTCCATACTGCCGACTCGATGTAGAGTTTTTTTACTTTATATTTTCCTTGGTAAATATCCCAAATATTAAAAAAGAGTGAGATTTCTTTGGCAGAAAGTAAAATATCGGTATGGTTGGGTTTAGAATCGTATACCACCACATCAGGGAAGCTAAGAGATATAAAGGGGAAGTGTTTAAAGTAGGATAATTCTACTTTCCCAACTTTAATGGGTGTATTTATTTGTTCATTAAGTTTTTCGATTGCAGCTGATTTAATTTCTTTTTCATACAAATAAATTAATATAACCCCTTGAATAGCAATTAATAGAATAATTGCAAGTGCCCATATCAATATTTTTCTAGTAGTTTTCATTCTCTGTATAAATGATAAAAATACGCTTCAAACATAATTAAAGTATATTTTTTCAAATTATTTTTTGTAATAAATAAAAGAATTCTATATTTGCAGTCCCAAACGGAGGCTTAGCTCAGCTGGTTCAGACATCCCGATTACATCGGGAGTGGTCACTGGACAAAAGAAGTAAACGGAGGCTTAGCTCAGCTGGTTCAGAGCATCTGCCTTACAAGCAGAGGGTCACTGGTTCGAATCCAGTAGCCTCCACAAACCTCGACGAAAGTCGGGGTTTTTTTATGATTGGAAGTTAGGTTAGTGAAGGTGTTTCAGAGCATCCCGATTACATCGGGAGTGGTCACTGGTTCGAATCCAGTAGCCTCCACAAACCTCGACGAAAGTCGGGGTTTTTTTATGAAATTTACTCATCGTGCACATGCGCTAAAGTGAACATGTTTTCATAATTATTAGAAATGTTTAAGGAATATGGGGTAAACATTACTGAAGCATGTTTTGTGAAGTCTACATTAGTATGCCCACTAATAACTTTACTCGCATCAACATAAATATGCACTTCTGGCCATTGTGTTCCTTTCCACTGACGAGCAGAAGCTACGTATTCTCTGAAATCAACTTCGGCTGTTCTAATATTATTTATCTCTGGCCCAAATCCTCCTATATGGAATTGATACGCTTGATTCTCGTTAATAGAATCTGTGGGGTCATTATAATTGCCTTCCATCTTCATGAAAATATAGCCTGAGTTCCATGTCCAATACATGTTAGAGGCCTTACCCGATATGTCTAGAGCTCCTGTTCGATCACTGAGAGGTTTAGTGCTT
>CALRIM020000147.1:0-7671 GCA_943360385.1 Rhizobium sp. Q54
TTAGATAAGAAATCGAATTTAGGAACCATTAACATTGTATTTGATAATTCGAAAAGCAGTACTGTACAATACATGATTAATTTGGTGGGCCAGAAAAACCTAAATGGGTATGCGCTTAAAACCAATGAGGAAGTAATAAATTATGTTGGAAAAAATAAGGGTGCGATTGGAATTATTGGATTAAATTGGATTAGTGACCGAGACGATTCGAGCACTATTTATTTCAAACAAAACGTTAATATTATAGGTATAAAAGGAGACCCAGGAGATTTGGGCGACGATTATTTTTATCAACCATACCAAGCATACTTAGCAACGAAACAATATTCGTTAATAAGAAGTGTTTATACTATAAGTAGAGAACCACGTGCAGGTTTAGCTACAGGTTTTGCATCTTTTGTTGCGAGCGATAAAGGGCAAAAAATATTTTTAAAAGCAGGCTTATTACCAGCCATTGCACCTATCCGTATTATAAAAACGGATTGATAAGTTGAATATATAAATTTTGAATAATAATTTTTAAAAGAAGATGATGAAGAAAGAACTGAAGAAAATTGCATTAGGCATTTTTGCTATTTTTTGTACAGTATCAATTGTAAAGGCACAAACTGCTTTAGATGGTATTAAAGCAATTGAAGTTGAACAATTTGAAACTGCAAAAAGAATATTTTCCACGTTAATTACTACTAACCCAAGCGATGCGGATAATTATTTTTATTTAGGCAAAGCATATTACAAACAAGATAAAATCGACTCAGCAAAAATTAGTTTCGAAAAAGGATTATCTGTTAATTCAAACTCTGCTCTAAACTTAGTAGGGCAAGGATCTATTTTGTTTGATATTGGAAATGACGCAGAGGCAAAAGCAATGTTTGAAAAAGCAGTTATTCTTACTCAAGCAAAAGATTATAACACTTTGTTGAATATTGGTACTGCTTATGCAGAGCTTGGCAAGAAAAATTATAATGAAGCTTTAACATATTTAACTCGTGCAAAAACAATCAATCCTAAGAACCCAGAAATATATGTATCTATTGGAGATGTGTATATGGAACAAGTAAATGGAACGGAAGCGGTTAAGAATTATAATGAAGCATTAAAGTTAAATCCGAATTATGTAAATGCACATGTACGTACAGGTAAGTTATACACTAGGGCACTTAACTACGCAGAAGCTAAAGCAGCATTCGAAAGAGCAATAGCTATCGATGCAAACTATCCTCCAATTTATAGAGAGTATGGTGAATTAGAATTAAGCGCAAAAAAATATGAGAATGCTGTAGAGAACTATAAAAAATACATGGACTTAACTGACAAGTCGATTAACTCTCAGTTGCGTTATGCTAGATTTTTATTTATAGGTAAACAATACCAAGAATCAGCAGACTTAATTAAACAAATTATACCAAAAGATTCTTCTGATAATATTATCTATCGTTTATTAGGTTATTCATCATATGAAATAAAAGATTACAAAACAGGATTAATGGCGATGAATAAATTTTTCACAATGAATCCTAGAAAAATATTAGCAACAGATTATTCTTATTTAGGTAAGTTGCAAGTAAAAAATAAATTAGATTCAATGGGGATTAGCAATATTTTGAAAGCCATTGAAATGGATACTACCACTAAAGATTTATATGGAGATTTAGCAGATGCATATTTCTCACAGAAGAAATATAAAATGGCGGCAGAAGCTTATGAGAAAAAATTAGTGGATGCTAAAATTGGCCCAGTTGATTATTTCTATGTTGGAAGAGCATATTATTTTGCGAGTGAGTTTGTTAAATCTGATACAGCGTTTTCAAAATTAATTGGTATAAAAGCAGATTTTGCTACTGCTTGGTTATATAGAGGTAGAAACAATTTTAGAATTGATGAATCAGATGGAAAGAACGAAGGGATGGCCAAGCCGTATTATGAAAAGTTTATAGAATTAACCACAACTGACCCTAAATTCGATATTAAGAAGTCGGGGAAAGATTTAATAGAATCTTATAAGTACTTGGGAGACTACCACTTTAGTGTAGCAAACGACAAGGTGACCTCTAAAACATATTGGTTGAAGGTATTAGAAATAGACCCGAACGATAAACAAGCAAAAGAGGTTTTAGCAGGTTTAAAATAAATCATACATTTGTATCCTCAGTAAAGCTCTTACTGAGGATTTTTAATTTTTTATAGATATGGATAGCAATTTTCTACCATCAGATTATTTTCCAATAATTCTTCAACTATTAGCTGCAGTAGGTTTTGTAGGTGTAACCATGTTGGCAACACATTTTATTGGTCCAAAGCGTAAAACCAAAGACAAGTTAGAAAACTTCGAATGCGGTATAGAACAACAAGGAGATGCGAGATCGCCAATCTCTGTAAAGTACTTTTTGGTGGCCATTTTATTCGTTTTATTCGACGTAGAGGTTATATTTATGTACCCTTGGGCAGTTAATTTTAGAGAAATGGGAATGCAAGGTTTAATGGAAATGTTCGTGTTTGTCGGACTACTATTAGCAGGCTTTGTTTACATCATTAAAAAAGGTGCTTTAGACTGGGAATAAATAAGTGATATTTTCTTTATTTAAACTCATCAAATCAATATTTGTTGTAGATTTGCCGCTCATCTAGTATAGACCAGATGAGCGTTTTTTTGATTCGTAAAATAGTACTATGAGCGACATAAAAATTGTTGAAGCCCCAGAAGGAATTGAAGGGGAAGGATATTACGCCACACGATTAGATAAAGTGGTAGGTTTGGCACGCTCACACTCCTTGTGGCCATTGCCTTTTGCAACTTCATGTTGCGGTATAGAATTCATGGCAACCATGGGTTCTCATTACGATTTTGCTCGTTTTGGTTCAGAACGTCCAAGTTTTTCTCCTCGTCAGGCAGATCTATTAATGGTGATGGGTACCATCGCTAAAAAAATGGGTCCAGTATTAAAGCAAGTATATTTACAAATGGCAGAACCTCGTTGGGTTATAGCTGTAGGTGCTTGTGCGAGCTCAGGAGGAATATTTGATACCTACAGTGTATTACAAGGCATCGACGAGATTATTCCAGTGGATGTGTATGTACCAGGCTGCCCTCCTCGCCCTGAAGCTATAATCGATGGATTTAACAGAATCCAGGATTTGGTGAAGAACGAACCGATGAGAAGAAGAAACTTACCTCAATACCAAGATTTGTTAGCTCAATACGGAATTCAGTAATGATAAAAATTGATAAAGATAGTTTGTTGAACGACTTACAAGCGAAGTTTGGATCAGCTATACATAGTGTGGAAGAACCTTATGGTCTTTTAACATTTACTACAACCAAGGAACAATTACTCCCAGTTTTAACCTACTTAAATGAAAATGATTCGTATCGTTTTCGTTTTTTAACAGATGTATGTGGTGTACATTATGCTGATGATAAACAATTAGCAGTGGTATATCATTTACACAGTTTAGAAAGTAATTTTAGATTGAGATTAAAAGTGTTTTTACCAGAATCTAATCCACGCATACCAACGGTTTGCAAATTATACAAATCTGCAAATTGGCAAGAGCGTGAAACGTATGATTTCTTTGGAATAATTTTCGAAGGCCATCCAAATTTGAAACGTATTTTAAACGTAGACGATATGGTTGCTTTCCCTATGCGCAAAGAACATCCGTTAGAAGACCCTAATAGAATTGATAAAAACGATAGCTACTTCGGTAGATAATAAAATAAAAAAATTATGGCTCATATTCAGTTAGGAGACGATTCGTTAGAAAAAGAAACCACGACCTTAAACCTTGGTCCTACTCACCCTGCAACACATGGTGTTTTCCAAAATGTTTTGGAAATGGATGGAGAAAGAATCGTAAGTGCAGAATCTACCATTGGCTATATACACCGTGCATTTGAGAAGATTGCAGAGCACAGACCTTATTACCAAATCACCCCACTTACAGATCGAATGAACTATTGTTCTTCGCCTATTAATAATTTCGGATGGCATTTAACAGTTGAAAAACTGTTGAATATAGAAACACCAAAACGTGTTGATTACATGCGAATAATTGTAATGGAATTAGCGAGAATTTCTGATCATTTAATTTGTAATGGAATTTTAGGTGTAGATACTGGAGCATTTACAGGCTTCTTGTATTTAATGCAAGAGCGTGAACACATCTACGAAATTTACGAAGAAATTTGTGGAGCACGTTTAACCACTAACTTCGGTAGAGTGGGAGGTTTTGAAAGAGACTTCAACGAAAAAGCAATTTTAAAAACTAAAAAATTCTTGAAAGAATTTCCAGTAGTGATGAAGTCTTTCGAAAGTTTATTTAATAGAAATAGAATATTTATTGATCGTACTAGAGATGTTGGCGGTATTAGTGCTGAGGATGCAATGAACTACGGATTTACTGGTCCATGTTTACGTGCAGCTGGTGTTGATTACGATGTTCGCGCGATGAATCCTTATTCGTCTTACAACGAATTTGATTTTGAAGTTCCAGTTGGAACGACAGGCGACACATACGATCGTTACATGGTTCGTAACGAAGAGATTTGGCAAAGTTTACGTTTAATCGAACAAGCTTTAGCGAAGTTCGAAAAAGAACCGAAAGGAATTTTCCACGCAGATGTTCCAGAATTTTATCTTCCTCCAAAAGAAAATGTTTACAATAACATGGAAGCCCTTATTTATCACTTTAAAATAGTGATGGGTGAAGTGGATATTCCAAAAGGAGAAGTTTATCATTCTGTTGAAGGTGGCAATGGTGAATTAGGATTTTATTTAATTTCTGATGGAGGTCGTTCTCCATTCCGTTTACATTTCCGCAGACCATGCTTTATTATTTACCAAGCATTTACTGAAATGGTAAAAGGACAATTACTTTCTGATGCCATTGTTACAATGAGTAGTTTGAATGTTATTGCTGGAGAATTAGACGCATAATAATTTTTGAAAAAATTTAGATAGATACCAATGAGTACTACATTTTCTAAAGAAACACTTGAAATTGTTGAGAACATGGTTACCCGATATCCAGAAGGTAAACATAAGTCGGCATTAATTCCTGTATTGCATTTAGCGCAAGCAGAATTTGGTGGATGGTTAAGTTCAGACACGATGGATTATGTTGCATCAGTATTAAATTTAAAACCAATTGAAGTTTATGAAGTGGCATCTTTTTATTCGATGTTCAATTTAAAACCAGTTGGTAAATGTGTATTGGAAGTTTGCCATACGGGCCCTTGTGCTATTAATGGTGGAGAAGCATTGGTAGAATATTTATCAAAAAAATTAAATATAAAAGTTGGAGAAACCACAAGCGATGGAATGTTTACACTGAAAGCAGTGGAATGTTTAGGTTCTTGTGGTACTGCGCCAATGTTACAATGTGGTAAAGACTATTTCGAAAATTTAACCGACGAAAAAGTGGATACTATGTTGGAAAAAATGAAAACAGAAAATAGACAACGTTCATACGTAGATACGATATAAATTTTATCCATGTCAAGAAGAATTTTATTAGAGCATATAGACGAACCAGGAATTCAGTCGTACGAAGTATACCGCAAAAAAGGTGGTTATGCTTCTGTAGAAAAAGCATTGAAAACAATGTCGCCTGATGAGGTAGTTGAAGAAGTAAAAAAATCTGGTTTAAGAGGTAGAGGTGGTGCAGGATTTCCAACCGGAATGAAATGGAGTTTCTTAGCAAAACCAGAAGGTAAACCTCGTTACCTAGTTTGTAATGCCGACGAATCGGAGCCAGGTACATTTAAGGATAGATACTTGATGGAAAAAATTCCTCATTCATTAATTGAAGGAATGATAACATCGAGTTTTGCATTGGGTGCAAAAAAATCATACATCTATATACGAGGTGAATACTTTTATGTGCTGCGTATTTTAGAAAAAGCAATTGCAGAAGCATATGCAAATGGTTGGTTAGGAAAAAATATTTTAGGTACAGGTTACGATTTAGATTTATACGTACATCCTGGTGCTGGTGCATATATATGTGGTGAAGAAACAGCATTGTTAGAATCGCTAGAAGGTAAGCGTGGTAACCCACGTATTAAACCACCCTTCCCTGCCATTGCTGGTTTATACGCATGTCCGACAGTTGTAAACAACGTAGAAACATTAGCATCTGTTTCCTCTATTATAAATATGGGTGGAGAAGAATATGCAAAAATTGGTGTGGGTAGAAGTACTGGCACGAAATTAATTTCTGCAAGTGGGCATATTAACAACCCAGGTGTTTATGAAATTGAATTAGGATTACCTGTTGAAGAATTTTTATACTCCGATAAATATTGTGGTGGAATTAAGAATGGGAAGAAATTAAAAGCTGTTGTAGCTGGAGGTTCATCGGTTCCAATTTTACCTGCAAATTTGTTTATGAAAACGGCTGCTGGTGAAAATAGATTAATGAGTTATGAATCATTAGCAGAGGGAGGATTTGTGAGTGGAACAATGTTAGGTTCTGGTGGATTTATAGCATACGATGAAGATTCGTGTATTGTAAGAAACACTTGGAACTTCTCACGTTTTTATCATCATGAATCGTGCGGACAATGTTCACCATGTAGAGAAGGAACGGGATGGATGGAGAAAATTTTACACAGACTAGAATATGGTCATGGTAAAATGAGTGATATTGATTTGTTAGTAGATGTTTCGAAGAAAATTGAAGGGAATACAATTTGTCCATTAGGTGATGCAGCTGCATGGCCAGTGGCAAGTGCGATTCGTCATTTCCGTGAAGAGTTTGAATGGCATGTGAATGAACCGAAGGTGAGCCAAACGAAGAACTTCGGACTTTCAGCTTCTCACGAAGTGAGTATTGGGTAGTGTGTAGTTGGTATCAGGTAGCGAGTATCGGGTATCGAGATAAATTGAATGAAGAAATAAAAAATTAAGAGATGTTAGTACAGAGAAATATTTCTCAATACTAACATCTCAATACTTAAATACTAAATAAAGATGGCTGATAAAATGAAAGTGACCATCGACGGTCAATCCATCGAAGTAGATGCTGGGACAACAATCTTAAACGCTGCTCGTATGATTGGCGGAGATTTGGTGCCACCTGCAATGTGTTATTATTCTAAGCTAAAAGGTAGTGGTGGAAAATGCCGTACTTGTTTAGTGAAGGTAAGCAAAGGTTCGGAGAAGGATCCAAGACCAATGCCAAAGTTAGTTGCGTCGTGTCAGACTCAAGTAATGGACGGCATGGAAGTAGAAAGCAAGTCGTCGCCGGAAGTTGTGGAAGCACGTAAAGGTGTAGTAGAAATGTTGCTAATCAATCACCCATTAGATTGCCCAGTTTGCGATCAGGCAGGTGAGTGCGATTTACAAAACTTGTCTTTTGAACATGGTGCAGCAAACACGAGATACGATTTCGAAAGAAGAACATTTGAACGAATAGATATCGGAGATAAAATTCAGTTGCACATGAACCGTTGCATTTTATGCTACCGTTGTGTGTATACCGCAGATCAAATTACCGATAACAGAGTTCATGGAATTATAAATAGAGGAGATAAATCAGAAATTTCTACTTACATACAAAATGTTGTAGATAATGATTTCTCTGGAAACGTAATAGATGTTTGCCCAGTAGGAGCATTAACAGATAAAACATTTCGTTTTAAAAATCGTGTGTGGTTTACTAAACCAG
>CALRIM020000148.1:0-7600 GCA_943360385.1 Rhizobium sp. Q54
ATAATACCAGCTGCACCGGGAGCCCCAGCGCCTGTCATTAAAACGTTTATTTTATCTACATGATCCATCTTACTACTTCAAATACTTCTGCATACCTTTCTGATATTTGCACTCCACGCGTACGTGCTAGTCCTCTAATAAATTCCTCATTTGCATAAGGACGGTGTTTTTGACTTTCATACTGGCCTAACGCTTCCACTTTTTTTACTACATGAGAATCTTCTAATAGAATAAAACAAGTTGTATTAAAACTGATGTTATTCCAGGGCAATTCGTATGATAAAATGGAAGTGGTTTTAAATGCTCTTAATGCCTCTTGCGAAATAGTACCATGATCCTGGTGTAAGTCTGTTAAACTTGGCACCATTACTAAATCTGGATTGATTTTATTCTTCAAATCTATCATATCCTGAAGTATTAATTGACGGTGGTAACTAAAAGTTCTAACCTCGTAATTATATAAAAAGAGATTCTCGGGTTTTATCCCTAACACTTTAGTCGCATTTTTTACTTCTTTAATTAATATATCCGACGGTAAATGCGATGGTACAGATATTTCACACGCAGAAAAAGCGGCATAATAAACATCATGACCTTGCTCAATAAATTTACTTATACTTCCACCACAACCCAATTCCCCATCGTCTGTATGAGGGGCTAAAACTAGGATGGTTTGTTTGCTCGATTTAAACATATATTTCAAATATAACGATGAAATATACTTAGTTTTATGCAAATTAGTAGCATGCCTTTAAAAAAGACACCCTTTATTATCATCCTAGGAATACTTTTTGGTATTATGCTGTTGAATCTCAATAAAGTACCAATTGCATGGATAGATGAAGTTATGAACATAGAACCTGCCTGGCAGTTTCTAAATGGAAATGGTTTTGTGGGAAAAATGTGGCCTCATGCCGGAGCCGAACATGCTTTCCTTGCCTATTTACCCCTCAGTTCTTTTATACATATTATAGATATCTTTTTATTCCCAAATGAAATTTTCTATACCAGAATATTATGGCTAGTAGCATTGGGGATAACATGTTTTTACATGTTCCGATATATTGTTGCAAGGTACATGACCAATGTAGCTGCTATCTATTTCATTTTATGCCTATTTGTTCTAGATGAAGGTATAAACAACTCTCTTAGAAACGGACGAGTGGAAATGCCTGCAATTGCAATAATGAGTGCGTTGTTTTACTTAGCAATTAGAAATAAACGCCCTAGCGTTCAAACAGTATTAATCTCACTATTATTAATTTCTCACCCAGGACTATACCCTATCGCTTTAATTTTTGCTATAAATATTCTTACAAAAAAAGCCTCGCCTTTAAAACGTGTGCAATACGTTTCTACTATTCTCTTTCTCCCATTTATATATCTATTAATAGCCAATTTCGATTTCCAAAATATTTACCAACAACTAGTATTACATGGTAGAGAGCATGATGGTTCTGTGGTACAAGGAAATCCATTTTACTTACACTTCATCGAAAGGTTCTGTCCAATATATAAATATCAACCATACATGATTGTGTTAAATATTATCATGCACATTAGTTGTATATATGCTATTATATTCCGCTGGAATCCTAGAAATCAGTTATTAGAATGGTCGTACTTGCTGACCTCTTTGTTTTGGTTCTTTGCTTTAGCACCATTTTATCGATATACTTCTGTATTAAGCTTTTTAATGTTTATGCATTTACCTGCATTAGCACAACGAGTATTTTCTGTTTTTGGTTTTCTGAAATTTAGTTTGAAAAATATAAATAAATTACAAATGACTGCGGTATTTCTGGTATTGGCCATTATATCCATTCCATTTATGGCAAGGCATTTTACCACATTTAAACAATGGCCAGAACGTAATGAATATAAAGTATACAGCTGGTTAGATAGTACTTTACAAGATAGTACTTCTAAAAAAAGTTTAATTATTGATGAACCCATTGGGTTTTATTATTCTATGAACAACACTGGTTATGATTATACTCTTCCCTATTCATTACATAAAATAAAGTTGGAAGATTATGAACATATCTACTATCTGAGTTTTAGGAAAGAACCTTCTTTATCAAAATTAATTTCAACCTATTCTGTTAAAACCAATAGTGTTAATTTTACTGAAAGAAAAGTTCTAACCTATAACGAATTGAAATTATATGAAGTACCCAATCAAGCTGCGCTTGATGAATTAAAAAGAAAGTAACATGTTAAAAGGAATAAATCTTAAAAAATCTTACGGAAATTTAGAAGTAGTAAAGGGAGTTAGTTTAACCATTGAAGAGGCTGAAATGGTAGCAATTATTGGCCCTTCAGGAGCGGGGAAAAGCACCTTATTACATTTGCTGAGCACCTTGGATACCTATGATTCTGGGGAAGTTTTATTCAAAGAAAAATCGCTTTCTAAATTATCTACTAAAGAATTAAATACACTTCGAAATAAAACGTTTGGATTTATTTTTCAATTTCATCATTTACTTCCAGAATTCAGTGCTATCGAAAATATATGTATCCCAGCATGGATCGCAAATCAATCTAAGAAAACAAGTACACAAAGGGCAATGGAGTTATTAGAGCGCATGGGGTTATCTGGAAGAGCAGATCATAAGCCTTCTGAGCTTTCTGGTGGCGAGCAACAACGTGTTGCTATTGCAAGGGCCCTTATGAATAAACCTGCAATTATTTTTGCAGATGAACCTACTGGCAACCTCGATTCTGCCAATGCTGATCAGGTAAATCAATTATTTGTGGAGTTAAAAAAGGAAATGAATCAAACCTTTGTAATTGTTACTCACAATGATAAACTAGCAACCTTGGCAGATCGAATCATTCAAATGAAAGACGGAGTGATTGCCTAAGCTCTCCATCTTCTTTTCACATTCAAATAATCTAAATAATACAATACTTTAAATGTAAATGTATTGGTTTGATTACCATTAACAGTGCCTAAAAAACTATCTACTAATCTATCGCCTGTATATTTTTTCACTGTTAAATCTCTCGATTCACCCACTACACTATTTTTCCAAACAATAATAATGTCGCTACCGGGAGCAAATCTCCAGCGATAAATTAAATCGATATTAAAGAAATTTACATTGTAATTATTATTACCCGTATAATTAGTAGTGTCGAACCCTAAATTACCATTTTGTTGTAAGAGCTTATAATTTAAAATTTCCACTGTACTCCAATAATGGCGAGCCCTAAAACTCAAGGAAGTATTCTTACTAAGAATATAACTTAAATTCATTGTATTTACATGCGTTCTAACCTCTCGAAAGGCAAAGTAAATAAAGCTATCTACTGTAGTAGAATATCCTTGATTTTTATAATCGCGAGAGAAATAATAGCTGTAGGTTAACTTCACTTTATTAGAAAAACGAACAATTGGAGAAATTTCAATTTCTTTAAAAACCCCACCAGCCGTGAAATCCATGAAACGAGCAACACTAATATCAAGTGCAATTTTTTTTCGATAATCTGAAGATACACCAGTATTTGCACCCCACCAATTTGGGCCAATAAATACTCTACCCTCTTCTCTTGGTTCAAAAAAATCGTGCTTGCCCACAGGTGCTATTCCAACATAAGCCCATTGAGTTATAAATTTTTTCCAAGTATGCCAATAATTAAAATTTAATTGTGCCTCTTGAAATTTATTACCCGTATAAGTGTTAGAATAAAACGCATTAAAATTCCCTCCCCAATTTAAAAAATATTTTCCTGGAGTGTACTTATTATAAGAAAGCTCTACCTCATGAGATATTTCATTAGGACTAAATAATAACCCTAAATCGTTTGGGTTATAATGTTGGCTTTCGACTAAACGGCTAAAATAAAATTTGAAATTTCCACTGGTTTTCGCAACCGAAAGTGTGTAAGTATATCCATCGCTAATAGAATCTGGTAACATTTTTCTATTGTAAGCAACATTACCAGCTAATCTGTAGGTATCTTTTTTATTGCCCAGTGCGAAACGAGCTGCACTAACATTGGCATTGTTAGTAGTGCCAGCGCGCGTAACGTTTGTATTTATAAACCCAACATAACTATTGTTTTTTAAGGTTTGAATAAATGAAAAAATATTATAATTACTCCAAGGTTCAGTATTTATTTTTTGTATAGTTCCATCTTCTAATTGAACCTTGGCGTTAGTTTCGGCAGTAATGGCATTTAAAAAACCTATGCCTAACCCATCGTTTGTTCTGCCTGTAACCTTGGTCGCATTTATTAATTGAACTTGTTGTGGGTTTTCAATAATTTTTATGGTAGAATCGTTAGTAGCCATGTCTTCTACATCATAAAATTTCTTAGGTGTTCCACCAATTCTTCTAGCATAGAATAATCTATTTACATTGAACAATTCTGTACCCTCAATAAAAAACGGGCGATTCTCTTGGAATTCTTGTTCGAAGGCCGTTAAATTCAACACCTTATTATCAGATTGCACTTGTCCGAAATCTGGAGCCAGCGTCATGTCTAACGTAAAACTCTCATTTATGCCATACTTCAAATCTAAACCTGCATTATAAGAAGTAGACCAATTGCTTTTACCATCTACGTTATAAGGAAAATGACTTTGTGTTAATCCAACATAGGGTGTAAGAGATAATCGAATAGGTGATTTGATAGATTGAATTCCACTTAATACTCCGTAATAACTAACTACATTTTGAATATCGGGTGAAATATATTGCCAGTAAGAAATTTCACGAGTTCTCCTTATGCTTCTCATTATTTGCAACCCCCACTCTTGAACATCTTTTTCTGGAAAACGAATTGCAGAGTATGGAATTTTCATTTCCACTACCCAACCCTTATCTGTAATTTTCACATCGTTTTCCCAAACTACATCAAAGGTTTCGGCACCAGTTTTTTCATCAAACTGAACACCTGCGGCCGTAACTCCAAATTCAAATCTGTTCTGCAGATCATGAAAGGTATCAAACTGTATACTGAACACATCGGTATTTCCATAATTATCGCGAATGGATAATTCTTTAAGAATACTATCCGGTGCGGTATCATACATCATTGCAGCTACATAAACAGCTTCATCATCATAAGCTATCATTACTTCTGTGCGCTGTTTGGAAGGAGTATTTGGGTAAGGTTCTAGTTGAGTAAACTTATCGGCTTTAGATGCGTACATCCATGCTTCATCATTTAAAACCCCATCTATTTTAGGGGCTTTAACGACACGAGAAGCGCTCAAATTTCTTTTATCTGTCTGAGCAAAAGATATTTGAGTAATTATCAATAAAGAAATTACCAGTAAAAAACGCATTAGGTGTGTAGGTGTTTATTAAAACACAAAATACCAAGATTATGCCAAAGTGTAGAGAAGAGCGTGTAACAATTATGTATATAAAAAAACATCTTTTCAATTTCACTCTAATTACCTACTTTTACCGCAAATTCTAAGAGAAATGAATATTCACGAATATCAAGGTAAATCAATTTTAAAATCATTTGGAGTACGCGTACAAGAAGGTATTGTTGCAGAAACTCCTGAACAAGCTGTAGAAGCTGCAAAGCAATTACAAGCAGAAACTGGAACTGGATGGTGGGTTATTAAAGCTCAAATTCACGCAGGTGGAAGAGGAAAAGGTGGAGGAGTAAAATTAGCGAAGAATTTAGAGGAAGTAAAAGAAAGAGCAGAACAAATTATTGGTATGCAATTAATTACACCTCAAACTGGTGCAGAAGGTAAAAAAGTAAATAAGATTTTAGTAGCTCAGGATGTTTATTATCCAGGTGCTTCTGAAACAAAAGAATATTACATGAGTGTATTGTTGAACCGTGCAAGCGGAAGAAACATCATCATGTATTCTACAGAAGGAGGAATGGATATTGAAGAGGTTGCTGAACATACTCCTCACTTAATTTTCAAAGAAGAAATTGATCCTAAAGTTGGATTACAAGGATTTCAAGCACGTAAAATTGCTTTTAATCTAGGATTAGAGGGTGATGCATTTAAAGACATGACTAAGTTCATTGCTGCTCTTTATAAAGCATATGATCACACTGATTCTGCAATGTTCGAAATTAATCCAGTATTAAAAACTTCTGACAATAAAATTTTAGCTGTAGATGCTAAAGTTACGTTAGATGATAACGCATTATATCGTCATCCAGATTATAAAGAAATGCGTGATACCTCTGAAGAAGATCCTACAGAAGTAGAAGCTGGTAAATCTAACCTTAACTATGTAAAACTAGACGGTAACGTTGGTTGCATGGTAAACGGAGCAGGTTTAGCGATGGCTACTATGGATATCATCAAATTATCTGGTGGTGATCCTGCAAACTTCTTAGACGTAGGTGGAACTGCAAACGCTAAAACGGTAGAAGCAGCATTCCATATCATTTTAAAAGATCCAAACGTAAAAGCAATATTAATCAACATTTTCGGTGGTATCGTTCGTTGCGACCGTGTTGCTCAAGGTGTGATTGATGCATATAATAACATTGGTAATATTCCTGTGCCTATTATTGTTCGTTTACAAGGAACAAATGCTGTTGAAGCTAAAAAATTAATCGACGATTCTGGCTTGAAAGTATTCTCAGCAATTGCATTGCAAGACGCTGCGGATTTGGTTAAGGAAGTACTTAATAAGTAAGCCCTCAACTCCGCTCCGCTTCGTTCGGGGACCGATTGAGTTCATTATTTCAATAAAAAGGAAAAAGGTTTTTGTGAAAACAAAAGCCTTTTTCCTTTTTTACCCAATAACATTTAAAGTAAAGGACACTGAGCGTTGGTCCCCGAACGAAAGGAAGTGAAGTTGAGGGGCGATACCTCAAACGCTCCGGCATTTTTCGTATATTTGAACATGCTTATTAAGGTTTATCCAGAAAATCCAAACGAGAAAGAAATCCAGAAAATAGTGGATTGTTTACGTGCTGGTGGACTTATAATTTATCCTACTGATACTGTTTATGGGTTGGGTTGTGATATTACAAACCAAAAAGCCATAGAGAAAATTTGTAAAATCAGGAATATCAAACCAGAGAAGGCAAATCTTTCATTTGTTTGCTACGATTTAAGCCACCTATCCGATTATATTAAACCAATCGACAATCATACCTTTCGAATACTAAAGAAAGCTCTACCGGGCCCATTTACCTTTATTTTTAACGCTAACAATTCGGTGCCAAAACTCATGAACTCCAACAAGAAAACAGTTGGTATTCGTGTGCCGGATAATAATATTGCAAGAGAAATTGTAAAGATGCTCGGTAACCCTATCGTGAGTAGTTCTATACATGATGAAGATGAAGTAATTGAATATACCACAGACCCCGAATTAATCTACGAGAAATACCAAGAATTAGTAGATATAGTAATTGATGCAGGATACGGAGGAAACGAGCCTTCTACTATTGTAGATTTCACAACAGAAGAACCCGTAGTGTTGAGGCAAGGGAAAGGGGATTTTAGCCTTTTTGAGTAACGAGTATCGGGTATCGAGTATCGGGAAGAAGTGAGTAGTTGTTGCGAGTAATTTTACCATATTAAAATGAAAAGTAAATCAGTTAAAATATTAGTCATAACATTCGTGATTTTAGCATTGACTAGTTTTGCTTA
>CALRIM020000149.1:0-7555 GCA_943360385.1 Rhizobium sp. Q54
GCTTCTACATCAAAATCAAAGTAGGCGCGAATTTGTGTTCCAGCTATTTCAGGGAAGTTTTTTGTTTGATCGAATTTCCCCCAAAACCCTCGATATACTTGCTTTTTGGCAAAATTTTTCGCGCCATAATTTTTAAATGGTTTAGAAAATGCGATGGCAAAATATACAGTTCTGTTTCTTGCCCATCCATTAGTTTGTCTATACCCTGTAATAAGTGAATCGTTTACTACCCTCACATAAGTCCACACATTTTTATTTTCGTAATTATAAATCCCCGACATTAAATCTAATATAATATGGGTGTTGTTTTTTTCTGAAAAAGTATATTGATGCATTCCCACTCTTGCAGAAGTAGTAAGTTCAGCTATTATTTGTTGGTCGTCTAGTTTCACTTTGTAATAATTTGGTTCTGCATATTCGTTAGCATGATAAAATGCTGAACGAAATCCATTTTCTGGATGATCTGCAGTGCCAGGCGTTAATTGCAATGGACCTTGTGTTGGCATGATTAAAATATCACCTAAGTCGGAATGCCCAGTACCACTAAAGTGAGTATGACTAAATCCAACTATGGTTTTATCGGAATATTGGTAACCTGCGCAATATTTATAAATGTCCTTATTATACTTTCCGTCTAGCTCATACTGCAAAGTATCCGTATCTGGACTAAGTTGCACCATTCCAAAAGGAACAGTTGCTCCAGGATAAGTATGTCCCATTTTTGCAGTGCCAATAAATGGATTTACATAGGGGAGGAGGTTTTGTTGAGCATTTATGTTGGTGGAGAGAGCAGAGATAAGTAGGCAGAATATTATATTTCTCATTGTATTTTTCTTATTAGATTAGATTTTTAATAAATTTATGAAATGAAAATTGATTTAAAGATTTTTATGAAAATATCTATTTGTTTAGTTCTAATGTTAATGGGATTTGGTTTTTCAAATGCTCAAAACACTAAATTCACTAGTGTTCCAATAGTTGATTTAGGTCCAGATGGTAACCTTTGTGATAATGAACCACGATTATTAAATGCATACAATGTTGGCTGTACTTACGAATGGAAATTTAATGATTCTATAATTAGTGATTCATCTTATATTTATGCTTCAAAAGCTGGTACTTATTCTGTGAGGGTTATTAGTCCTGATAGTTTAGAGGCTCTGGATACAATTAAATTGAAATTAGTAGCAAGTCCAAGTTGTACAATTGATGTTGTAGGTAGACTAGATGATCGTAGAACTGCATTTTTTAAAGTAAATCCAGTTATAATTGGATGCACATATCTCTGGGATTTTAATGACCCGACATCGAGTTCGAATTATTCGCAATTGTCTTCCACAAGCCATTTTTTTAACTCATATTCCGATTACATCACTTTAAAAGTTACGAGTGTTATTACAGGTTGTTCAAATACTGATACATTTTGGAGTATTGCAGGTTTATTTGAAAGTGTTCAAATTACTCCTGCAAGTTTTTTTAACGTAAAAGTTTCTCCTAACCCAATTACATCATCATCAAAATTATTGTTTACGATCAAAAATTCATCATCGACTGTCAGTTTAAAAGCTTATGATTTATTGGGCAGAGAGCAATATGTGTTTTTCGAAAACCAAACCTATTTACAAGGTGAAAATAGTATAGATCTTTCTTCTTATTTCGAGAGATTAGAATCATCAATTAGCATATTAAAATTAGGCATTGATGGTAATGTAATAAGTACTAGGGTAAATAATATTAAGTAATCACACGTCTTTATTTCTTAATGAACTTCTGATTTATATTTTCTGTTAAGGCAACTATTTGTAATGTATAGATTCCAGAAGGGAAATTAGCTACAGGGATAGTATTAATTTCATTACTCCTAAACTCATTGTTTTCATAAACTACTTTACCTACCAAGTCTAAAATTTTAACTTGAATTTTGGTTACATCAGCATTAGAAATAATAATGTTTACTATTTCTGTAGAAGGATTTGGATATAAGCTAATATTAGCCTTTACTTCCCCATTACGTTTCACTGCAATAACATCTGAGTATTTAAAGTTATCATCTCGATCTACCATTTTTAAACGATAGTATTCGATGTTATTTTCTTTTGTGAATGTTGCATCGTGGAATTGATATTGGTTTATTTCTCTGCTATTTCCTGCAGCAGAAAGGTGAGCAATATTTTCAAATACCTTATCACTATTTAAACGTTCTACTTCAAAATAATTAGAATTAATTTCTGTGGCAGTAGTCCAGGTTAGCAAGTTGAACTCTGATTTTGCAACACCGTTGTAGGAAAGTAATTCGATAGGTAGCGCCCAAGATGTTGCTTCATCTGCACCAATATAGGGGAATAGAGATGGACGAGTATCATGATCGAAATCATCTCCAATTAATGCCAATTCAATTCCTCTTAAGTTAGAATCTCCAACAGAAATTCCTGCAATATGAAGATCACCATTTGTTTCATCTGTAAAGTTTACATCCAAACTTTTGGAATGTGAATCGCCATTGCTTACTGTTCGATATCCAGATAAGGTTTGATCTGAAGTCCAAAAACCAGTTGTTAATGGATCTGTACTGTATAACACATTGTAATCCGACGAGAACCCAGTGGATGTGTTGGCAGTATAACCAATAGCATAATGCTTCCCTGTACCTCCACTGCGTTCATTTAAAAAAATGTTGTTCCTACTATTTGTCGTTCCGTCCGATGCTTTTTCAAAGGCATAGGAATTTGTTGAAGTACTCGCTGTTCCTCCAATTCTTACCGAATTATAATAAATATTATGCATTCGATTGTTATGTGTATTCTCGTAAATACCTTTTATAATTGGATTGTTTGTATTTGATTCGTTGGTAATACTTATCATGTTATTAGCAACAGTACTATTCCCATTATATAAATGAATACCATAAATTCCAGCACTATTATTATTAGAAATATTTGTTAATCCATAGATTATATTTTTTTGGATGTAACTTTCTCCTAAAATAGAATTCATGGTAATACCAATACAGGTTGTGGGGTCTGATGAATTTAGCGACGATAAATTAGAAATGTAATTGTCTGTGATTAATTGATCTGGACTGTTATTTGTACTTAAAATACCACAAGTAGAAATTAGAGAATCTATAGAAGACGAAGCACTATTACTTTTTAGATTTTTTATAGTGTTTGAAAGGATAGAAGGTTGCCCTGTTCCTTTTATGTGAATTCCAAGAAGAGATGCGTTTGGACCTGTTCCAGTTGCTTGTATGTTCGCAATAGAATTAAGTATTATTTGGATTGCGCTTGTTGAATTGGATAGAATCCCAATCGATTTAGAAGTTCCAGCGACAAAAATGTTATCGATTCCAGACGACAATTCACCAATATTATTTTCTACAATATTGGCTAGGCCTGAAGTGACTTCAATACCTGTAAATGAACTGCTTCCTAGGCTAGTTAGATTAATGTTTTTTATAGTGTTATTTGCGATAGTGTTCGCAATGTTATTGCTACCTTGGGTACTAATTCCTTTGAATGCTACCGCACCACTATTTATCCAATGTCCACTCATTAGTTGATTGGTTCCACCTATAAAATTATTGGTGATTTTAATGTCATTTCCAGATCTTACAGAAATGCATGTTTGTGGCGTCGATTGATTAATGCTAGAATAAAATGAGTTGCTGTGAATTTCAGAACCATCTGCTATTTTATCAAATAACACTCCATTTCTACTGAAGTTATAAATATTATTTCCTATGATAAACACCGAGTTAACGTTTTTTTCTGAGTAAATAGCATTTGCGGGTTGACCTAAAATACCAGCAGTTGCATCTCGTATATCATTGAAGGCAAGGAATACATCATTAGCATAAGTTGAACCCAACATATTTGTAGAACCGATAAGTATAGATCCAATTGTAGTATCTGCAGCATTTGTTTCTATGATGCAATTCATAACAGTTGCATTGCTGCATCCTTCATAAAATTGAATAGCTGGTCCTGTACTGCTAGCATCTAAATTTGTTTGCCTAAAGGTTAGGTATTTCCCTGAACCATTAACACTCCCATCTATGGTAACATTATCTGCACCATAAAATTTTAATAATGCTGCTTTATTATTAGATGATGTTTGGTAAATGGTGCGCGTGGTATCTGTATTTGGTTTAATGGTAATGGTAAAATTACTTCCATACGGATACTCTCCGACAGGGTATAAAGGATAATTACCACCATAGGAATCTTCATTTATATCGCTAGTGATATTTACAACTAAATCACCTGTAAGTATTTCTGTATTACTTAATGCATAAAACAACCCATTGCCTTTTGTGAGTGAAGTGTAAGTTTGTCCAGCCCCAACATTTATTGTTCCAGATAAAGTTGAAGTTAAAACCATATATGAATTAATTCCCCAAGCAGGTTCTACAATTATATTTTCGACGGGGGGATTTGAATTTGCAATTGCACCTAATGGAAATGAAGATAAATTGTTGGAAGTATCTTGCGCAACTACAAAGTATTCCACCATGTCTCCATTTGATAATGGTGTAAACAGTAATGAATAATCAACATTAAATGTATAAGGACTACTATTATTAGAAGCAACAACATATTTCCAACCATTGTCGGAACTCGTATTACCTACAAAAGCATAATTGTCTAAGGCATTTTTAAAGTAAAACCGTGGTTTGGAAGTTGAGGAAACCCCAACGTTATCTGTAATTGTTGCGAAACCAGTCAATACAAGATTTGAAGTGGTAGAATTAGGTAATAATTTGTAGGAAATTACACAGGGTATACTATCAGAAGAAGTGGAAGAACTATTGGTAGGATCTATGGCCGATCCATTTACCGTCATCAATATAAACTGAAAAAAAAGTAAAATTAATGCAGTTTTTAGCACTTGAGAGTTTGATGAATTATTCATGATGATTAGTTAATTACATAAATAAAAAGCAAAAAATATTGTTTACCAAAATGGCATAGGAATACTTTATTATCACAAGAAATATACTTTGTATATTGGATTTTAAAAAACGTGTAAACGATAATGTCTGTTAATGTTTTTAAAGATTTTCGTTTAAATTTTAGATGCTGTTAATTCAAAGAATTTATTATTCTTGTTTTGAGTTTTATTGAGATTGTTTGGATGTTATAATAGAAACAAAAAAGGAGTAACACTGTCACTCCTTTTAAACAATTAAGTGGTTTGACTTATTTTTTAATAAATTTTTGATTTATATTTTGGGTTAATCCAGATATCTGAAGTGAGTATACTCCCGAGGGAAATTTATCAATAGGGATCGAATTAATCTCATTACTCCATTGGTTATTATCTTCAAAAATTATTTTGCCAAACATATCAATTATATGAACGTTTACTTTAGTTATTTCAGAAGTAGAAATAACCATGTTCAATAAATTTGCAGTTGGGTTAGGGTAGAGGGTAAGACTAGCTTTAGCTTCGTCGTTTCGTTTTACAGCAATTACATCAGAATAATTAAAATTATTATTTCGATCTGCCATTTTTAAGCGATAGTATTCAATGTTACTCTTGTTACTAAGAGTTGCATCATTAAATTGATATTGACTTATTTCTTTGCTATACCCATTTGCTGCAATTTTGCCGATTCGTTCGAATGTTTTTTCATCATTTAAACGTTCTACATCAAAGAAAGCTGAATTGATTTCGGATGCTGTTGTCCATGTTAACAAATTGAAATCAGATTTTGCAAATCCAGAGAAAGTGAGCAATTCAATAGGTAAAGGACTAGCAGGAACTTCGTCGGCACCTATGTATGGAATACCTGAAACCGAAGGGCGAACATTTTCATCGAAATCTTCGGTAATAGTAGCTATTAATTCTCCATTTAAATTTGCACTTCCAATAGAACCACCAGCAATGTGCATATCTCCATTTTCTTCATCTGTAAAAGTCACATCCACATTTTTCGAATTAGCATCACCACCACTAATGGTTTGGAAGCCTGCGAATGATTGATCGGTTGTCCAAAGCCCAGTGGTAGAGGAATTCGTTGAATACAAAACATTATTGTTAGACGAAGTTAAAGACCAACCTGTAGCTGGTGTGCTAGCTGTATTGGCAATCGCATAATGTTTACCAGATCCACCACTTCTTTCGTTAATAAAAATATTGTTTTTAACCTGTATTGCACCACCTACAGTTCTTGCAAAAGCATACGAATTTGTAGTAGAACTTGCAGTTCCTCCAATACGTATGGTGTTGTAATAAATGTTATGAGTTTGGCCAACATTAGAGCCCTCATAAAGACCTCTTAATATTGGGTCATTTGAATTCGCACCATTTTTAATACTTACCATATTGTTAGAAACAGTTGTATTCCCACTAAATAAATATATACCATATATTCCACCAGTTAGGTTACTAGAAGTATTAGCTAATCCATAAATTTTATTTTTAAGGATATTAAAATTACTAGTAGAGGCATTCGCTATTATTCCTATACAAAACACTTGTGCTGAAGCGGTCGACGCATTTAGAGTATAAATCTGATTTTTTGTAATGGTAGGAGTAGTGCCTGAATTGCTACATAGAATTCCAACAACCGACATGGATACACTACTGTTTGTAGAAGTGCTGTTGCTTGTTAAATGATGAATAGTGTTGGTAGAAATAGTTGGAGTTCCACTTCCAGAAGAATTAATTCCTTTTAAACTCACACTTGTTCCTGTGCCGGTAGCAGATAGGTTAGCGATTAAATTATTAGAAATTGAACATGCATTGGACGAAGAATTTAATATCCCCGTTGAAGTACTTGACCCTGCAACTGTAATGCTATTTGTTGTAGAGGAATGGCCGATTGTATTACCAATGCTAGTACCAATATTTGCAAGACCTGAAGTCACTTCTATCCCTAAAAAAGAGGAATTACCAGTACTAGAAAGTGATATATTCTGAATGGTGTTGTTTTGAATAGAATTCGATGTAGTAGTGCTTCCAGCAGTTGTAATTCCTTTGAATGCAATAGCACCGGTATTTGTCCATGCTGTACCTCCTGCATTGCTTGTATTTCCGCCAATATAATTACCTGTGATGTTATGGTTATTTCCTCCTTGAATAGAGATGGCAGTTTGGGCTGTAGAAGCAGTAACTGTGGAGTAAAAACTATTATCCGTAATGGTACACCCATCTGCAACTGATGAAAGTTGAATGCCTTTACTTGTAAAATTAAGAATATTATTTCCGTTTATACTTAAGGTATTTAAGTTTGAGTTAGAATATATTGCATTTGCTGGTTGACCAGTAGTACCCGCTGTCGCATTTCTTATGTCGTTGGAACTAATGGTGACATTATTTCTTTCAGAGGCACCTATCGTTATATTACCTCTTGTTATAGAAGAGGCATTTGTTTCTATGATAGTATTTCTAAGGATTAAATTTGTACTTCCATCATTAACTTGAATAGCAGGTCCTGTTTGTGTTGCATCTGAAGTAGTATTTCTAAAGGTTAAGTATTTACCTGATCCAGCGAAGCTTCCATCAATGGTTACATTATCTGCACCATTGAAACTAATTAATGCCTTGGAGA
>CALRIM020000150.1:0-7457 GCA_943360385.1 Rhizobium sp. Q54
TTAAATTGCATTTAATATATTTATATTGATTAGATTTATTAACACAACTAACAACAACACCAACACAAGCTTTTAATGGAATTAAAAAAAATAAGGAATACTTCTTATTCTGAGATTTCAAACCAACAAACAAAAATTTTAAATAGCGCTGATTATTCAGAGTTTGATGCTGTTTTTAATAATGATTTCCAGAGTATTATTATTGCTGATTTAGATGCAAATATTCTAAAGATGAATTCAAAGTTTTTGAATTCTCTTAAAGAATTAAGGCAAACTTCTATAGCAGTAGGGAGTTCTATTTATGATATTATTTCCCCTGAAAATTTGGAAAAATTCAAATCGGATTTTCAGAAATCAGTAAGTGGAATAAAGATTATTGATGAACGTTGGCTAAAAGATGTGAACGGATTAGACTTCTGCTTTATTTACAATTATACACCAATAAAAAAAGATGGAAATGTAATTCAAATTATGATTTCTATTTTGGATGTTACTGGAATTCGTGCAACAAATAAAATAATAGAGTCGCATGAACAGCATTATTTGGCATTAGTAGATGGTCACCAAGCGGCAATGTTTATTACCAGACCAGATGGAAGTATTGTTCAAGCAAACGAATCTGCCACTAAATTATTTGGATATACTGTAGAGGAGTTTACTAAAATAACTCGACATGTATTTATTGATCATACAGATCCTCGGTTAGAAATTGCATTAGAGAATAGAGAAAAAAACGGAATTGTAAAATGTGAATTAACTGGAATAAAAAAGAATGGTACTAGGTTCCCCATAGAAGTATCTTCAGTTATTTTTAATAATACGATTACTGGTGAAGTTCAAATAAGTACTTTAATTCTGGACATTACCAACAGGAAAAGAGATGAAAAATTATTGCATGAAACGAATATAGTTGCAAGAGTAGGAGGTTGGGAATTAAATTTAATAGATAATACACTTTTCTGGTCCGATGTAACCAAAGAGATTCATGGGGTACCTTTAGATTTTCAGCCCTCACTTGATATGGCCATAGGATTTTATAAGGCTGGAGAAAATAGAACTAGAATTACTGCATTAATAAATAAATTAATAGAAACTGGTGAGCAATTCGACGAAGATTTTATAATTGTAAGTAAGAATAATATTGAAATTTGGGTAAGAGCAAAGGGGATGATTGATTATTTTGATGGAAAACCAATTCGAATATTTGGTACATTTCAGGATATAGATAAGTACAAAAAAACAGTACTTGCTTTACAAGATTCAGAAAATAAATTATCTGCCTACTTTAATAGTACTTCAGATGCTATTTGTTTAATCGATGAGAACTATTTAGTAATTGGGTTTAATAAAATTTTTGAGGAGACAATATTAAATATTTGGAAGAAGAAGATTAAGATTGGAGATAGTATTCTCGATTATAATTCGACTGAAACGATAGAGAAATTTAAAAATAATTTTGGAAGAGCATTAGAAGGATTGCAGGTAAGTTTAGAAAGGGAAATTTCTCTGAATAATTACCATAGTTGGTGGGCTGTATTATATTCTCCAATTGTAACCAGCGATAAGAAAGTAATTGGTGTTGCTTTTACAAGTTCAGATATTAGTGCAAAGAAAAACGCAGAGTTTGCATTGAAGGAATCCATTTCTAAGCTAGAAAAATCTCTTAATGAATTAAACCATCAGCGGTTTGCCTTAGATCAACATGCATTAGTAAATGTAACCGATTTAGAAGGGAAGATAATTTATGTTAACGATAAGTATGCAGAACTATCAGGTTATACGAAAGATCAATTAATAGGCTCCACACATCGTTTAGTAAAATCTACTGTTCATAATGAGCAGTTTTTTAGAGAGATGTTTGAAACCATTCATGGAGGGCATGTTTGGAATGGAGAAATTTGTAATATTAATAAATCAGGTCAACCCTATTGGTTACGAATGACGATAGTTCCATTTAAAGATTATTTATCTGGAGAGGTTATTCAGTTTATCAGTATAAGTAGCGATATTACCAGTAAGAAGATTGAAGAGAATCAACTTAAATTATTTGAATCGGTAATTAGAAATGCTAACGATGCAGTGATAATTACAGAGGCGGAACCTTTAAATATGCCTGGTCCGAGAATCGTGTACGTGAACGATGCCTTTACAAAAATGACAGGTTATACCAAGGAAGAAGTAATTGGAAAAACACCACGAATTTTACAAGGACCTTTATCGGATAAAAATGAAATAAAAAAATTAAGCGATGCTATAGGCAAATGGCAGTCGTATGAAATTGAGTTAATTAATTACACAAAAGCTGGTGAACCATTTTGGGTAAATTTTTCTGTTGTTCCAATTGCCGATGAAAAAGGTTGGTTTACCCATTGGATATCTATTCAAAGAGAAACTTCCGTTCGAAGAAAAAATGATGAGGAAAAGAAAATACTTATTGATGAATTAAGTAGTAGTATTGGTGAATTAAAACAGTTTACGTACATCACCTCTCATAATATGAGAGCCCCTGTAACTAATCTTCTTGGAATATTCAATATTTTAGATACTTCTAAAATATCTGATGAGTTTACACTTCAACTGATAGATGGTTTAAAGAAATCAACTCATAATTTGAACGATACCTTAAATGATCTAATTAAAATTTTAATAGTTAAAGAGAACACCAATTTGCCATTAAGTACATTGGTGTTTCAAGATATTCTTAACGATGTTACGAGATCTATTAATTCTCTTATAGCAAATAGTGATGCCAAAATTGATGCCGACTTTTCTGCTATAGATTCAGTATCGTTTAACAAGAGTTATTTAGAAAGTATATTTCTAAATTTAATAACCAATGCCATTCGGTATTCTGATCCAAAAAGAAGGTTACACCTAAAGATTAATTCTTATATTCAAAATAATCAGATTAAATTAAAATTTGCTGATAATGGAATTGGCATGAACATGAATCTAGTACGTGGACAAATATTTGGTCTTTATAAGCGTTTCCATAATCACTCAGAAAGCAAAGGAGTAGGGCTATATTTAGTACATTCGCAATTAACTGCTCTTGGTGGATTTATTGAAGTCGATTCTAAAGAGAACGTTGGAACAACATTTACAATTACCTTCGGACAAGTAAAATGATAAAAACAGTGCTTTGTATAGATGATGATCCTATAGCCTTAATGGTTATAGAAATTTGTTTGAAGAAGTCAAACTTTGCAGAAAAAATCATTAAAATGGAGTCGGCAAAACAGGCTTTGGAATATTATAACAACATAGAAATCCCAGAAGATATTCCTGGGATTGTATTCTTAGATATTAATATGCCTGTTTTAAATGGATGGGATTACATTGATGAGTTTACTCAACAATTCCCCCAATTTGCAGAGAAAGAGAAGATTGTAATTCTATCTTCAAGTGTAGATCCATACGACAAAGAAAAAGCCGTAGAAAATCCACTAGTAAAAATGTTTATCCCCAAACCTATTAGTGTGGAAACACTTTTGGAAATACGGAATTCGTAATACGTCCATCGTAATACGTCCATCGTCTTACGTCCAACGTCCATAGTCCTAGGTCTAACTAGTCCAAGGTCCAAAGACATATTACTTAATTGTTCAAATTGACATATTGAATTACGTCCATAGTCTAACGTCCATCGAAATACGAAATACGTAGGACGTAAGACGAATTACGAAATACGAATTACGAATGAAAGGCAGCAAGATATCGTTCTGCATCCAAAGCGGCCATGCAACCAGAACCTGCTGAGGTTACTGCTTGTCTGTACACTTTATCTTGAACATCACCTGCTGCAAAAACACCCTTAATATTTGTTTTAGTTGTACCTGGAATAGTTTTGATGTAACCAGATTCGTCTAAATCAATTTGTCCTGCAAAAATATCTGTGTTTGGTTTATGCCCAATGGCAACAAAGAATCCAGTAACATCTAACGTGCGTTCAGTTTTCGTTTCGTTATTAATAACTTTTACAGCATTTACTGTTTGTCCGTTACCCATAATTTCTTGGGTTTCGGTATGGAATAATATTTCGATGTTAGGTGTATTTTGAACACGATGAATCATGGCTTTAGAAGCTCTAAATTCTCCTTTACGAACAATCATGTAAACTTTATTACATAGTTTCGCTAAGTAAGTAGCTTCTTCAGCGGCAGTATCTCCAGCACCAACAATTGCTACATCTTGTCCCTTAAAGAAAAATCCATCGCAAACTGCACATGCTGAAACACCAAATCCATTATATTTTTGTTCAGATTCTAATCCTAACCATTTTGCAGATGCTCCGGTTGCAATAACTACGGTATCTGCATGTATAGTTTTTGTTTCATCTACAATAACTACATGTTTATCTCCCGAAAAATCAACTTTGGTTACGTAACCAAATCTAATATCTGTTCCAAAACGTTCCGCTTGTTTGCGGAAATCTTCCATCATTTCGGGTCCTTGTGTTCCATTTGGGTAACCAGGATAGTTTTCTACTTCTGTGGTAGTGGTTAACTGTCCACCCATTTGTATTCCTGTTATCATTACAGGCTTTAGATCTGCTCTAGCTGCATAAATAGCTGCAGTGTAGCCAGCAGGGCCAGACCCTATAATTAAGCATTCTACGTGCTCTATATTCGTTGTATCCATATATTTGATTTTTCAGCCGCTAAATTATTGAATAAAGCGGAAATAATTAATAATGTTAATAATCTCTCGGTTTTGTTGAAATTCTATTTCGGAATAATGATGGTGTCTATACTTGCACCGTAACTTGCCCAAATTCCTATTCCTCCTTTTCCCTTCACATTACTCTTAATTAACACAGTAGGAGAGAAAGGGTTTCCGAAACTACCACTTTGTGCCTCAAAGGTATTCCAGAATTCATATTGATTTTTATCAATGCTAGCCCATTTCACGTAAACAGTATCGCCTCGTTTAAAATAGCCATACTGACTAAAATCTGCTGTGTCGTTATTTTGAAGAGCTTGCTTACCACCAAAAATGGTGAAAGAAATGTGTTTACCATTTATAATAAAATCATTGTAAACAGAATTGTAAGAAACATCGTATAAGAAATCGGAGTTTTTCTTTGTTAAAATTCTCGAATAATTTTCGGGTTCTATGGGGTCTGTATACCAAGCTGTTAATTCTACCAAAGAATCTTCCGTACCTTTTACTCCTGGAGCTTGTTTATAAACAATGCTATCCAATGCACGTGGTGGTAATATACTGGTGCTCGCGGTAAATGTTTTACCATCGACCTCTACTAATAAGTCGTACTTTTTACCAACTTCACCAGTCAAGCTTACATTGGTGTAAATCGTTGCATTTCCAAAATTTACGGGCGTCATTAAAATAGGTGCACCGCCATCAACCGAAATACTCACGGTTGCATTGCTTACAAAAAGATTGTTAAAATCGGTACTCGAAATATTGCTCAGAAAAGATACCCCTCTTGAAATACTAATCAATGGAATGGTACCATTTTCTATATACCCTTCAATTACGTATGGCTGCTCACCCGGCGGAAAATCCACGTCGATGTTTTTCTCGCAACTGGCGAACGTTAACGCAGCTAATATGAAAATTGTAATATATTTAATTTTTAACATAAATCTTTTTATAGTCCAACGTCTTACGTCCATCGTCCAACGTCCATAGTCCATCGTCTTACGTCTTACGTCCATCGTCTTACGTCCATCGTCTTACGTCCAACGTCCAAATTGTTCAAATTGTTCAAATTGTTCAAATTGTTCAAATTCATATTGGCACACTGGCTAATTGGCACATTGGCACATTATCTAATTAGTTAGAACTTAAAATTCCACGTCACACTAGGTATAAACGGAAACACGGTAATTTGTTTTGGTTGGATTTTCAATCCTCCGTTCGGATCTAGCACGTTTCCTTGTATATCTAAATAAATAATATATTGATTCTGTCTGTTATAAACATTGTAAATGCTGAAATTCCAAACCGATTCAAACTTGTCTGTTTTCTTTTGTGTATAGGTTGCCGATAAATCTAATCTGTGATAAGGAATTAATCTGTACTTATTTCTATAATCATCTTCATAATATAATCCTTGTGTACCACTAAAAAATATTAAGTGTGTAGGTAAATTAAATGCCGCGCCAGAACCATATACAAACACCGCACCGAATGTCCATTTTGGTGTAAGGGTGTATGATAAAACGATAGATCCATCGTGTCTTCTATCATATCTAGCGTAAAATGTTTTGCCTCCTTGAAGCTCTGGGAATGTCCGCTCTGCATAGGAAAGAGTATATCCAATCCATCCATTAAATTTCCCCTGTGCTTTTTTTATAAAGAATTCTGCTCCGTAAGATTTGCCTGTTCCAAAGGTTAAATCGTTTTCTATATTCGCACTTAATTGACCTGTGCTGTTTTCTTTAAACTCAACCTGATTAGTTAAATCTTTATAATATAATTCCACGGAAGTTTCGTAAACATCTTCTTTGAAATTTCTGAAATATCCAATGGCATATTGGCTGCATCGTTGTGGTTTTACAAGTGTTGAACTTGGTATCCACAAATCTGTTGGTAGTGTGCTACCAGACAATGAAGCTAAATGTATGTATTGATTCGTGATGGTATAAGATGCTTTAATACTCGATAATCTGTTGAGTGTATACCTTAATGATAATCTGGGTTCTAAGCCATGATAGAATTTTATGTTTTCTAAATTTCCATAAGAAATAGTATCGACAATAGTTCCATCTGCATTTCCAACATACCTGTCGTATGGACCGATTTGTTGAAACATTGAATATCTTAAACCTGCATTCAATCTTAATTTTTCAGAAATATCGAAATCGTTTGAAACATAAATTGCTGCTTCATTTGCATATTGTCTGTTTATTTTATCTGGACTAATGCTCGCATCGCCAATGGTACCTGTAGCAGTAGTAGGAGTGAAGCGATGAAATGTATACAAGGCTCCAAACTTCATTTGGTTTCTGATATTTGGGAAGAAATCAAAATCAACCTTTGCCGTATAATCTCTGATTCCAGAAAACAATTCGAAGTCGAAATTGCTTTGCGAAGCACCTAATTTAAATACGTAATCGCTGTAAATTGCAGTGGTATTTACAAATAGTTTATCATTGAATAAGTGATTCCAACGTAATGTAGTGGTGGTGTTTCCCCAAGGGAACCGTATTCCAAATCGCTCTCCTTGAAATTTAAAAACATCTTTACCAAAATATCCACTCAGAAAAAGTCTATCCTTATCCGAAAACTGATAATTCAGTTTCATGTTTAAATCGTAAAAATAATACCCCGAATTTTTTAATCGTTCGTTATTTCCTGCTAATGGTTTTGTTAATACATCTATATAAGTCCGCCTTCCTGCAAACATAAAGGAACTTTTATTTTTCTGAATAGGACCTTCTAATGTTAATCGCGAAGAAATTAATCCAATACCCCCAGTTGCATGATAG
>CALRIM020000151.1:0-7429 GCA_943360385.1 Rhizobium sp. Q54
AGTAAGCGAATTGGAATAGAAACAATACTGGCTTTTATCTTCGCAAATAATGTAGGAAGTGTAAAATTCTTCCAAAAACATGGATATATAGAATACGGACTATTACCTGCCGTTGCAGAAATTGATGGCCAAAAAATAGATCTCGCTATATTAGGATATAAGCTATAAAAAAGTAGCCCCGATGAAAACCGGGGCTACTAACCTAACTAACCTAAATTATTGAAAAACCACTTTATAAAAGTGTCCTTATAAAAGGCATTAATCTATTAACGTATTTTCTACCGATTTAGTTTTACCAAACCACTTTTGTTTTAAATTAGTTACCAATAAGTACATTACTGGTACTAAAATCAACGTTAAGAAGGTTGCGAAAATTAAACCGAAAATCATTGTCCACGATAATGGACCCCAGAAGGCTACGTTATCTCCTCCAAAGTATATATGCGGACTAAAATGAGTTAATAACTCAGCAAAGTCCATGTTCAATCCTACAGCTAACGGAATCAATCCAAGTATAGTTGCAAATGCTGTTAATAATACTGGTGTCATACGGGTTCTTCCAGCTTCTAACACTGCGTCGTAAGTAGACATGCCTTGCGATACCATGAGATCGGCAAACTCCACCAGCAAAATACCATTTCGAACTACGATACCCGCTAGAGCAATAATACCAACACCCATCATTACTGTAGACATTGTCATTTTGAAGATGGTAATACCCAACAATACCCCAATAATACTGAAGAAAATTTCACTCAAAATAATCATTGGTTTACCTATTGAGTTGAACTGTGTAACAAGAATTAATAAAATTAATCCAAACGAAACTAACAATGCAGTTCCTAAGAATTTCACTGTTTCCATTTGTTCTTCTTGCTCACCAGCCATTTTAATTGTTACTCCGCTAGGTGTATTAAATTGTTCAATTTCTTTAGCAATACTTCCTACAACTTCATTTGGATTATAAGCTCCTAAAACATTAGATGATAAAATAATAATTCGTTTTTGTTGTTTACGTTTTATACCACCGTATGTATTTACATATTTAATATCTGCAAAAGACGATAATGGTACCTGACGAATCATTCCACCCATACCCATATCTCTATAAGTAATGCTCATGTTTTTCAACACATCTAAATTGTTTCGTTGATCTTCTTGTGCACGAACATTAATTTCATAATCATCTTTCACATCACGGAACTTCGATACTTCAGTTCCGAACAATGCAGTACGTAATTCACCTGCCACTTGTCCAGATGATATACCTTCTCTATTTGCGCGTTCTCTATCGATGTCGAAAATAATTTCAGGTTTATTATTCTGGAAATCCGATTTCAATTCTTCTACACCAGCAATATTTTTCTTGTCTAAAAATTTCTTCAAACTTGCAGAAGTAGAAACTAATGAATCTAAATTATCACCAGTAATTTCTATTGATATTGGTTTTGCAGTTGGAGGACCAGATTGCTCTTGTGTAACTGAAATTTCAGTTCCAGGGATTCCTTTTACCGCCTCTCTTATTTTATCTAAATATTGAGATGTTTTTACCCCATGACGTTTGCCATATTCAACAAATGCCACAGAAACTTTCCCTCTATTTGGGTATTGCCCTTGATCCTCATCTTGAGGATCTGTTACTCCTACTGTTACGTTAGAAATAATAGATGATACTACTGGATTATCTCTTCCAACAACTTTTGTAACTCTTCCTTCCACATCTTTTATCACTTCATTTGTATAGGCCTGATCTGTACCTACAGGCAAACTCACATACACATACACAAAGTTTGGATCGCCTTCTGGGAAGAATACGAATTTAGGAGTACGAACCATCATAAACATAATAGTTAATACAAATAAACCAAATGTACTCGCTAACATTGTCCATGGACGGTGTAATGCCCAATCTAATTTTTTAGCATACCAATTTTGGAATTTAGGCCAAGCGTGATTTTGGAAATTATAAACAGCTTTTTCTAAATAGAAATGATGAAGTAAATAAAACCCTGTTAGTACTACAACCAAGTTTCCGAATCCAAAATTAATTAGGTAAGCCACAAAAGCTACACCTGCCATAATTTTTAAATTCTTTTTCACTGATTTATCAAATGTTGGCTTATCATCACTATGTGAGTGTGGTTTCATGAAATCCACCGCAAACACAGGGTTGATAATATAAGCAACCAATAACGATGCAAGTAAAGTAATGATTAAGGTTACTGGCAAGTAAAACATAAATTTACCAATAATACCTGGCCAAAATAACAATGGAACAAATGGTGCCAAGGTGGTTAATGTACCTGAAAATACTGGTAAAAACACCTCACCTGTTGCAACCTTTGCTGCCTTTTTAATGGGCACTTTTCCATTATCGAAAATACGGTGTGTATTTTCAATTACTACAATGGCATCATCTACTACTATCCCCAAACCTAATAGGAAAGAGAAAAGCACAATCATATTCATGGTGTAACTAAAGCCAAATAAACCACCTAATGCGGGCATGGCAATAAAAGCAATACACATAGAAAGTGGAACCGAAAGCGCAACGAAAATAGCATTGGTAACACCCATAAAAAACATAAGGATAATAGTTACCAATACAAACCCAATGATAATGGTATTTATTAAATCGTGTAAAGTAACACGTGTTTGGTCTGATTGATCTCCTGTGATTTTAATTTCTAACCCTTTTGGAAAATTATTTGCTTGCATATCTGCAACTATCTCACGAATCTTATCAGATGCTTCAATTAAGTTCTCACCACTACGTTTTTTTACGTTAAGAGTGATTACATTTTTACCATATAAACGAGCATAACTTTCTTGTTCTTTAAATCCATCAACAACAGTTGCAATGTCTTTTAAGTATACAGATCCACCGGTAGGAGTTTTAATAATTGTATTGGCAATTTCCATTGCATTTGGGTACTCTTTTTTAATATTAAGAGTTCTACGAACTCCATCAACTTTAATAGTTCCACCAGATGCAGAAATGTTTTCATAACCAACAGCGCGTTGAATATCTCCAAATGAAATTTGCGCAGCGGTCATTCTATTCAAATCAACATTAATCTGAATTTCTTGCTCTAATGCACCTACAATGTCCACTCCCGAAATTTCTTTTAAGCCTTCTACTCTATCTTTTAAATCATCTGCATAATCCTTTAATTTTTTCAAATCAAAATCACCAGATATATTCAAATATAAAATAGGTAAATCCGAAAGGTTAACGTCTATTATATTTGGCTCCTTTGGCAAATTACTTGGCAAATCTGTTTTCGCTTTATCAACAGCATCCTTTACACGTTGTTTCGCTTCTTTTATATCAACATTGGTATTAAATTCTGCCGTTATAAAAGAGAAATCTTGATAAGAGTTTGAAGTAACTTTTTTCAACCCTGGAGTAGATTTCAATTGTTTTTCAATTTGCTTAGTTACCAAGTTCTCCATGTTTTGAGGAGAAGTTCCTGGATATACTGTACTCACAAATATTTTTGGAATAGTAATTTCAGGAAAATTTTCCTTTGGTAAATTTTGATAAGCAAAATATCCTATTAAGAATAACAAAACGGTTATTACATATACGGATGTCTTATTATCGATGGCCCAACTTGAGGGCTTAAATTCTTTGTGTTCGTCTTTCATCTTCTGAAATTTTTAGTAGCTATAAACTACAATTTAACTAAATCACCTTCATTCAAATCTTGGTAACCAACAGTTATTACCTTATCACCAACTGCAAGTCCTGAAAGGATTTCAGCGGTTCCACGATAAACTTGTCCAACTTTTACAGCTGCTTTTTTCACTGTTAATTTGCTAGTATTACCAACCACTATATATACATAAGTACCAGCCTGATCATTTTGAATAATGTTCATAGGAACAGTAATAGCATTACTTGTTTTGTAATCAATAATTTTCAATACGCTAATCATGTTCGGGCGGTATTGAGCATTGTTAGCTAAGTTTACTTCTACTTTAAAAGTGCGGCTCATAGGGTTAATTGCACTTGCTGCGAAATTAATTTTAGCAGAAACTTCTTTCTTTAAATCAGGGAAAGAAACCACTACCTCATCACCTGCATTTACAGAATTCAAATAGCTTTCAGATAATTCACCAGTTGCTTTTAATTGAGAAGAGTTTACTACTCTAAAAGCTGGACGAGCACCATTAACCATTTCACCTTCTTTAACGTCTGCTTGATCTACAACACCATCAATTGGCGATTTAATATTTGTATTATCCAATTGCTCTTTTGCGGTAGCTAAACTGTTTTCTAACGCATCTTTGTTATTTTTTGCTTGTAAGTATGCTACTTCAGTACCAATTTTCTGATCCCAAAGATTTTTTTGTTTGTTGTAAATAGTCGTTACTAATTCTAAACGAGTTTTCAACTCATCAATATTTTTAGAAATTAATGCGTCATCAATCTTTGCAAGTATCTGTCCTTTTTTAACATTTTGCCCAACTTGTGCATAAACTCTAACTACTGGGCCCATGCTACGTGGAAATACATTCACGTTTTGGTCAGATTGTACCTGTCCATGTACTTCTACATAATGAGTAAAAGGAACTGCTGCTAAAGTATCTATAGCAACAAATTTCATTTTCTGATTTTCTTCAGGATTTTCTTTTGCAAGTTCCGCTTCTAACTCAGTTATTTTTTTAGTGATATCAGAATGCTCTTTCTTTAATTTTTCAAGTTCTGCCTTTTTATCAGTACCTGTTGTTTTACCACAAGCTACTATGATGCTTGCTGCTGTAAGTAATATTAAAATACGTTTCATATCGAATTATATATTTCTAGGTGTTAAGATTTATTGTATTTTTCCAAATGCTCTATCCAATTCTACTTTTGCAATTAATGCGTCGAATAAAGAGCTGATGTAATTTGTTTCCGATTCTTTTAAAGCCGTTTCTGCGGTTGTAACTTCTAAGCTTGATCCAATTCCTTGATCGTATTTTGCTTTAGAAACACGTAAAACTTCTTTAGCTAAATCCATATTTTTACGTTGATTATCCAAAGAACGAACACTATTATTATAAGTAATTTGTGCTTGTTTACTTTGTAAATTCAATGCATTTTCTGCATTATTCAAATCGTTTTTAGATTTTTCTAATGTTAATTTAGCTTGTTTGGTTTGATAGTATTTTTTACCAGAACCAATTATCGGAATATTTAATTGCAATCCTACTATAGAAGTAGGGTAAGATTGATCTGTTAGTTTAGAAAAATCATTGTTTTGAAAACTTTTAGAGAAATTTCCGAATGCAGCTAAAGTAGGAGCATGTGTTACAATGTTCCTTTTATAATCTAGTTCATTTAGTTTCATGGAAGTTTTTAACAATTGGTATTCTACACGATCTTCTGGAGATAAAACCTGGTTCGATTCTATCATTGCATTTAATTGAATAGACTCTAATTTATCTGTTAATATTAGTTCATTATTTACAGGCATCCCTATTTGAAACTTTAAAACAGAGATAGATAAATCAACTAATTTAGCTACATTTTCACGCTCTGTAGTAAGGTTGTTAAATAATACACTCAAGCGATCAAAGTCTACACGTTCTGCAAAACCGTTTTCAAAATATGCCTTTGTATCGTCTAATGTTTTCTTTAAACGAATAATGTTTGCATCTAATAATTCCAGGCGTTTACGATTTACTAAAACAGAATAGTACGCTTTTGTAACAGCCACATTCGTTTCAATTTTAGTTCTTGCTAAAGATTTAATTGTTAAATCTTTGTAAACAGAACTAGCCTTTAATCCAATTAAATAATTACCATCAAATATTAATTGAGAAATTTGAATTCCATAACTCATATTATAGTTGGTACCGAATTGAGCAGGAAAATATCCGAATTCTGTTGGCATTTGAATTGGATTCCCATTACCATCCTTCACTCCCTCTTTTATCAATACACCATAAAGCGACGGAGATAAAAAATCAGGTAATACCTGAGTAGGAATATCAATATTTTTTTGAATAGAAGCAGATCCAGTAATCTGTGGCAAACCAATTGCTATAGTTTCTTTCACTTTACTTTTCGAAATTTCAGCATCTAATGCTGCATTCTTAATATCGTGTTGGTTTTGATATGCATACTCAATAGCTTGTTGTAAGCTTAATTGAGTACTTTGAGAAAATCCATTAATTGAAATTCCCAAGGTGAGCAACACAATGTAAATTATTTTAGGTCTCATAATTATGGTTAAATATTTATTTTGTTTTGGATGTATTATTATAATAGTTAATTAGTGCTAATCCTTTTTCGTTTACCAAGCCATGCAAAAAATGAAGTGTCAATTCTATCATTACTTCGTGAAACTGAAAATCTGATGGTGGGTAAATTTCATAGTTGAAGGTCATGTCCACTTGCTCTAACCTCATTTTCGAAATAATGTTTATATCGAAATCCGTTCTGTATAAACCTTCGGAAATTCCGCGCTTCATATTGTCGACAATCTTATTCAAAACATATTTATTTCTAAACTCTCTGAATTCGACCCAAGCTTTCGGATGGTATTTTTGAAGATCATAAAACATAATTGGGTTAAAACTGCGAATCATATCGCCAACAGACAAGTTTACTGCTAATAATTCTTCAATGGCATTAACACGTGCGGGGCCACAACATAAGTCCATTTCTAGAATATGTCTACTGATATTCAACTTAGTAACTTCAATTACTAGCTCGTCTTTATCTGGGTAATGTTGATAGATGGTCTTTTTTGATACGCCTAGATGCTTGGCAATATCATCCATAGTGATGCTTCGTATTCCGTATCTGCGGAATAGCTCATCTCCTTTGTGTAATATTCTTTCTTGTAGTTCCAAGGCTCAATTCTTTAATAATCGAGCGCAAAACTATAGAAACTTTTAACAATTCCAAAGTTTCTATAGTTTATTTTGTGGATTTTTTGAAATGTAAAGGGGATTTTACAATCCAATGTGCAGATGCGTAGATGCGTAGATGTGCAAATTCTATTTTCATTTGCACATTTGCATATTTACGCATTTACACATTGGATATTTTGCCAAGGTCCCAAATTCTCTAGGGGCTTATTATACCCAGCATTTCGAAGGAGACTTTGGGCAACATTTGCTCTTCCACCACTTCTGCAGACTAAAATTATACTGTCGTATTGCTTTAATTCTTCTATTTTACTTGGGATCTGGTCTAAAGGGATGTTTACCGAACATGGTGCATGTCCATCGTACTCCCATTCTTCAATTGATCTAACGTCTACAATAATTTTATTCATATTAGTTTTTTTGATTGAACAAAAGTAGATGGTAATAGAATAATGTTTTGTGAGGTTAGTTACAATAATCAATATTTATTTATTTTTAAACATTAATCATCTAACATTTATGAAAAGGGGTATATACTTAACTTTATTAATTATAGTGCTTG
>CALRIM020000152.1:0-7340 GCA_943360385.1 Rhizobium sp. Q54
CAGATAGTTTAAAAAACGCTGATGGGAAAGAAGTTAAGATTTTCCAAGTGGGTTTTGCAGGCATTAATTTGGGGCGAATCGATTACTATTTTGAGAAGGATAGAAATAGGAAGACATCCATAGCAAGTAGCTTGGAAATTAACCATGAATTTGACAATCAAATTTAAATCCTAATTAACATAATTTGCCTTTAATTTTTTTTAGAATTGATTTTCAATCATTTAACTTTAAAAGCTCGCAAATACTTGTAAAATCAAGGATTTACACGTATGTTGAAAAAATAATTAGGACGAATAATAAAAAAAAATAAAAAAAAATTTAAGCAAAAAATGGCTTAGCGATGTGCAAACGCACAAATGAAAATGTCAAGTGTTTTTTTTATTTTTTTGTTAGGAAAATTTTTCAAATATTCGTTGTTCCTAAGGGGGCTGTAAAAAAGCTAACCTAACTAAATCAATTTTTTTTTGCTCGGTAGAATGATAGAGACTAGTACAAATGTTTGGGAGAATTGTCTGAAAATAATTAAAGACAATGTACCCGCTCAAAGTTTTAAAACTTGGTTTGAACCAATCAAGGCTTTGAAACTTGAGGGAACAGTTTTAACAATCCAGGTTCCAAGTTTATTCTTCTATGAATGGTTAGAAGAACACTATGTAAATTTATTACGTAAAACCATTAAGCACGAGCTTGGACAAGATGCTCGTTTGGAGTATAACATTGTAGTTGATAACGCTTCTTCAAATAGTAAAGCTCATACTATTAATATTCCAGCTTCACCAAATGGAGAATTAAAGAATCCTTCTGTTCCTATTCCAGTAACAGTGCCATCTTCAATACGTAATCCTTTTGTAATTCCAGGATTAAAGAAGATTAATATTGACTCTCAATTAAACTCAAAATATTCGTTTGATAATTTTGTTGAAGGAGATTGTAATCGATTAGCAAGATCGGCAGGCTTTGCGGTTGCAAATAAGCCTGGTGGGACTTCTTTTAACCCATTAATGATATATGGACCTACCGGATTAGGTAAAACCCACCTTATACACGCAATTGGTGGCGCTATTAAAGATAGATATCCAGATAAACAAGTATTGTATGTAAATGCAGAAAAGTTTACTCAGCAATTTGTAGAGTCGATGAAAAATAATACCATCAACGATTTTAAAAATTTCTATCAATTAATAGACGTTCTAATTATAGATGATGTTCATAATTTTGCTGGGAAAGAAAAAACGCAAGATATTTTCTTCCATATCTTTAATGAACTTCACCAAACGAATAAACAAATTGTTTTAACATCAGATAAAGCTCCAAAAGATTTAATTGGTGTAGAAGATAGATTGTTGTCGAGATTTAAATGGGGTTTAACTGCAGATTTGCAAGTTCCAGACTTCGAAACTCGTATGGCTATTCTGTATAAAAAGATGCAGTCGGACGGAATTGAACTTCCTCAAGATGTTGTAGAATATGTTGCTCATAATATTGATAGTAATATGCGCGACCTAGAAGGAGCAATGGTTTCCTTGTTAGCACACTCTACTTTAAATAAGAAAGAAATTGATTTGCCTTTGGCAAAACAAATGTTGAAGAACTTTATCAAAAATTCGAATAAAGAGATTTCAATAGAATATATACAAAAACTTGTTTGTGAATATTTCGAAGTGCCTGTTGAGATGCTAAAATCTCAAACTCGTAAAAGAGAAATTGTTCAAGCTCGTCAGATTTCAATGTACTTAGCGAAAAGCCATACTAAATCGTCGTTAAAATCTATCGGTATGCACTTTGGTGGTAGAGATCACTCTACTGTAATTTATGCTTGCCAAACTGTTGAGGATTTAATTGATACTGATAAAAAGTTTAGAGCTTACGTTGCAGATATTCAGAAGAAATTGAAACTTTCTTAAATCTAGAAACTAAGAATTGAGATGTTAGATATGAGAGACTCTCTTAATACTAAAATCTCAATTCTAGTTATTAGATGTAAGAGAGTCTCTCATATCTAACATCTCAATTCTTAGTACTATTTTATCGGGAGTGAAAATGAAAAAGTACTTCCTTTGCCCAATTCACTTTGAACCCAAATTGTTCCGCCGTTTTTCTCTATAAATTCTTTGCAAAGCAGTAATCCGAGCCCAGTGCCTCGTTCAGCATTTGTTCCAGCAGTACTGTAATTATTCATTCCAAAAAGTTTACTAAGATTTTCGGAGTTAATGCCGATTCCTGTATCTGAAATTTCTGTTATATAATATTCACCCTTCAGTTTAGAGGTTAGGGAAATGCAATTATTCGGATGGCAATATTTTATTGCATTAGAAAGTAGATTACGTATTACGAGTTCCACCATGTTTTTGTCAGCATAAACCATTGCATTCTCAGAAATATTATTTGTAATAGTGAGCGACTTTTCTTTAACCTGACTGTCGAGGAGATTTATTTGAACAATTGAAATAAGATTCAGGTTTATATTTTCTGGATGAATTCTCTCCCCTTTTAATTGGGTTCTCGACCAAAATAATAAATTTTCTAAGAGTGCTGCGGTTGCCTTTACATCTGCATTTATTAATGGAAGATGAGATCTAAGTTCTTCATCGGTAATAATTTTCTGATCAAATAAACTCATGATTTCTTTTAAATTAATAATTGGTCCACGTAGATCATGTGCAATTATCGAAAACATTTTGTCTTTTAGTTGATTCAAACTAATTAATTCCTCAGATTGCCTTTTAAGAATCAAATCAGATTTTTTCCGCTCGGTTATATTCCTAAAAATTAATATCACTCCGCTATAGATGGTATTCTTCTCGAATAGTGGATTTATAGATATTTCATAGCATCTACCGTTTACATTTAATTCATAAAAAGATTGTAGTCGCTCCGTTACTTTTTCAATAAATATACTATGATCAATAAAATAGGAACGGTACCCTTCACCAATAGATATTTTTTGGTTAAACTCTGTGAATAGTATTTTTTTAAGTTGAGTATTTATATCAACAATTCGATCCATGTTGTCTAATACTAAAATACCATCGTGTAATTCTTCTATTATTTTATCTCTAGCAACAGGTATGATATCAAACAATTGTAACTGCATTAAACCAAAACTGGTTATTAAACAAGTAATACTAAATGCATAAGGTGTTAAATCTATATAACCTAATGGACGAATATTAAATAGGTAAGTAATGTTAACTAACCAGGGTATTAAGGCCGCTAATACAATTACATAATTCTGTTGTCTATATACTTTATCAGCGCTAACAAATTTGTTTAATAGCAATACAAGGCCAAGTATTAGTAATGTATAAAAAAAGATGGTATGAATGATGTACCAGGGACCTATGCTAAGACTTAATAATGGAAATGGTCCAGAAGTTATTACTTTAATATTAGTGTAATATAGATGATGATAGTCATTTGTCCATACAGCAATAAAAGTAATGGTTGGTATTACATAAATTAAAATTTCTCTTGAAATGGTAAGCCAATGTTTTTTTCCAATAAACTTTACTATAAATTGAAGCCACATGGCTGGCAAGAATGCAACACCAATGTATTCCAACCTCAACCAAAAAATCATATTCAAATAATCAACAGACGACAACTCGAACGCATAGGCTATTGACCAAATAGATATTCCAAAAGTTATATATGCAAACTGCCTAACTGCTTCCCCGCTTCGTCTGAAAATAATAATAGACATTATAACAGCGGCTATGCCGAATAACAATAAAGTTATGGAATAGGCATTAATAAACATGTTGTTGTTGTTTAGATGTAGTTATTTATTTTGAGGTTTTTTACCAACCTCCACTTGCGCCACCACCACCAAAGCTACCACCACCAAATCCACCAAATCCACCACCGCCACCACTACTTCCTCCCCCAAAACCACCACCACCGAAACCGCCTCCGCCAATAAATGGAGGAAAAAATCCACCACCACCGCGTACGCCTTTCCCGTCTATTGTTTGGTATTTTCTGTTTGCTCTACTAGCAATTATGATAACAATTATAAACCCAATAAAAATTGCACCGAAAGGTATTTTCTTTTTGTTTTTATAATGATCTGCTTTGTATTCTCCAGCTGCAAATTTAAAGATTGCAGTAGAAGCCAAATCAAAACCTTCATAATAATTGCCAGCTTTAAAAGCAGGTTTTAATTCGTTTTCAATGATCCGTTTGCAAATAGCATCTGGTAAAACACCCTCCAAGCCATAACCAGTTTGGATGCTCATTTTTTTCTCATCCATTGCAACCAGAATGAGCGCTCCATTATTTTTTTCAGCTTTACCAATTCCCCATGCATTCCCTAAGCGTACTGCATAATCGGAAACCTCATAGCCTTCTAAACTCTTAATAATTACAATTGTTACTTGAGTAGAGGTCGTGTCACTATAAGTTACCAGTTTTCTTTCAAGGTTGTTCACCTCATCTGCACTCAATAAGGAAGCATAGTCGTTTACCAAACGATTGCTTTTACTAGGAAATTCTTGTGCAAAAGCGTTAGCGCTTAGCACAAGAATTAACATAGCTATTAAATATTTATGAAAATGCAATTTCATCTGGCAGTTCGTTTTTATCATCTTTATCATATGGGAAAAGCGTTTTAAGTTGTTCTCCAACCTTTGCAATTCCTTGCTTTAATCCCTCTGCCATTTCAGATTTTTTAAAATGACTTTGCATAATGTCTTTTGTGCTTTCCCAAAAATCATCGGCTACTTTTTCATTAATCCCAGAATCACCAATTATAGCAAATTTACGGTCTTCAATGGCAAGGTAAATAAGCACGCCATTTCGTAAAACAGTTTCATGCATTTTTAAATTTGCAAACTGTTGTACAGCACGATCCAGCACATTTTTTTCCTTGCACTTATCTTCCACAAAAACTCTAATCTCACCGGAAGTTTGAAATTCGGCGGATTGAATGGCAAGTTTTATTTCCTCTTGCTCCTCTGAATTAAAAAGTAGCTTAGCCATTTTTAGAATTTTACTTCAGGTGCTTTTTCTGCTCCTTTTTCTGCTTCGAAATAGCCTTTTTTACTAAATCCGAACATTCCAGCAGTTATGTTATTTGGGAAGGTTCTGATTTTGGTATTGTATTCCTGAGTAACAGTGTTAAATTTATTTCTTTCTACTGAAATTCTATTTTCAGTACCTTCTAATTGTGCTTGCAATTCTAAGAAGTTCTGATTTGCTTTTAGGTCAGGATATTTTTCTACTACCACTAATAGTTTAGATAGGGCAGAAGTTAATTGACCTTGCGCAGCCTGAAATTGTTGGATAGATTCTGGGCTTAATTTGCTTGCATCCACATTAACCGAAGTTGCTTTCGAACGAGCTTCTGTAACTGAAGTAAGTACATCTTTCTCGAAATTAGCATACCCCTTTACTGTGTTTACTAAGTTTGGAATTAAGTCTGAACGTCTTTGGTACACATTTTCTACTTGCGCCCATTGCTCACTTACTTTTTCATCCAATTTTACCATCGAGTTGTATCCACATCCTCCAAATAATAACACCATTGCTATTATTCCAACGAATATTAAAATGTTTCTGTTCATCTTATTTTTCAAATTTTTCTAATCAAATGTATAAAAAAATAACTCTACTTTTGTTTTAATGTAAGATAAAAACTTACCATGGTAAAAGAACTCGAAATTGTACTCCTCCCTGAAAATCTGCAAGATGATTTGAGTATAAAAAATGCTATCATAAAGCAGTTGAATATCCCTATAAATGAACTTAATGCGTATCAAATACTAAAACGGTCAGTAGATGCTAGATCTCGAATTCCAGTGTATAGAATGAAGGTGTTAGTCTATATTGGAGAAGAGTTTAAGCAACAAGCTTTTTACAATTTTGTGGAACAAAATGTTCAGAATGAAAAATCAGCACATATTATTGGAGCTGGTCCAGCTGGAATATTCGCGGCATTACGTTTTATTGAAAATGGAATAAAACCGATCATTTTCGAAAGAGGGAAGGATGTAAAGGAACGTCGACGAGATTTAGCGTTACTAAATAAGGAATTAATTGTAAACCCCGATTCTAATTATTGCTTTGGGGAGGGTGGTGCTGGCACATATTCTGATGGGAAATTATACACACGCTCTACCAAACGAGGTGAAGTGGATCGTATTTTAAACAGATTTATTCAGCATGGAGCAGACCCTGATATTGCAATAAATACAAGGCCTCACATAGGAACCAATAAATTACCGCAAATTATTCAGAGTTTACGAGAGTTGATTTTGGAGTGTGGCGGAGAAATACATTTTAATGCAAAATTAACCGACATTGAAATTCAATCTAATAAAGTAAAAAGTATTGAAATTAATAACTCAGAGCGCTATTCTATCCGCACATTGATTCTTGCAACAGGACATTCTGCGCATGATATTTACGAGCTATTGTATCAGAAAAAAGTTAAAATTGAATCAAAGCCCTTTGCTTTGGGAGTTAGAATAGAGCACCCACAGTTAGTAATAGATCAAACTCAATATCATTGCGAAACAAGACCAGATTCACTGCCACCAGCTTATTATAGTATTGTTGAACAAGTGAATCAAAAAGGGGTATTCTCTTTTTGCATGTGCCCTGGAGGAATTATAGCGCCTTGTGCAACAGGCCCTGGAGAAGTGGTTGTAAATGGGTGGTCACCCTCTAAAAGAAATAACCCATTTGCTAATTCAGGTTTGGTTGTTCAAATAGATTTAGAAGATATTCCGAATTATACAAACCCACTAGCAGCACTAGCATATCAACATAATGTTGAGGCTAGAGCATTTGAGATGGCTAATAATAGTATTAAGGCACCAGCCCAACGAATTGTAGATTTTGTAAATGGAAAAGTTTCCTCTTCATTGCCAGAAAACTCTTACATACCAGGATTAACGTCTTCCGACTTGTCGGCAGTTTTGCCTGAGCATGTATCAAGCAGACTAAAAAAGGCGTTACCAATTTTTGGTAAAAAGATGAAGGGGTATTACAGTAATGAAGGTATTATAGTTGGAGTAGAGTCTAGAACGTCTTCTCCAGTAAGAATACCTAGAGATAGGGTAAGCTTGCATCATGTAGAGGTAGAGGGATTGTTCCCATGTGCAGAGGGAGCGGGTTATGCAGGAGGAATTGTTTCTGCGGCAATAGATGGAGAAAAATGTGCAGACGCTGCTACAACTTTTTTAAGAAACTAATGTTTATATAAATATGGAAAGAATGGTTTACCGAAAAGAGTTCATCCGAAATGGTATTAGTTTCGGCTCTGTTTTAGCAATTGTGATGAGTTGGACCTTAAACAAATCGATTGTTTGGGCTATTTTACATGGATTAATGGGGTG
>CALRIM020000153.1:0-7337 GCA_943360385.1 Rhizobium sp. Q54
CGTGCCACCAGTACAATTATTTCAATCTCTCTTTAATATCCAACCTGTGTTCTCTTGCGGTATCCTTTGCAATATCGTACCCAGCATCCATATGTCTGATCACTCCCATTGCTGGATCGTTGTGTAACACTCGTTTTATTCTAACCTCAGCATCTTTCGTACCATCGGCAACAATTACCATACCTGCATGGATTGAGTAACCAATACCTACTCCTCCTCCGTGATGTAAAGATACCCAACTTGCTCCACCTGCTGTGTTTATTAGTGCATTTAAAACTGGCCAATCTGCAATGGCATCCGAACCATCTAGCATGGCTTCTGTTTCTCTATTTGGAGATGCTACAGAACCGGTGTCTAAGTGATCGCGCCCAATTACAAGTGGTGCTTTAACTTTCCCATCGGCTACTAATTTATTAAACGCTAATCCTGCTTTTTCACGTTCACCTTGACCTAACCAACATATACGTGCTGGCAAGCCTTGGAATGCGATGCGATCTTGCGCCATTTTTATCCAACGAGCTAGCTCTTTATTTTCTGGAAATAATTCTAAAATTAATTTATCGGTTTCGTAAATATCTTGTGGATCGCCAGATAATGCTGCCCAACGGAATGGACCTTTTCCTTCACAGAATAATGGACGAATGTAGGCTGGTACAAAACCTGGGAAATCAAATGCATTTTCTACACCAACTTCCTTGGCTCTACCTCTCAAATTATTTCCATAATCAAATGTAATGGCTCCACGTTTTTGCATTTCCAACATCAATCTAACATGATGCGCCATGGTTTGATAAGATAATTTGATGTATTCATCTGGGTTAGCTTCTCTTAATACTTTTGCTTCTTCCACACTTAAGCCTTGTGGGAAATATCCAACCAATGGGTCGTGAGCTGAAGTTTGATCGGTTAACACTTCTGGAGTGATGTTTCTTTCTAACATTCTTTCCAATAAATCAACTGCATTACATACAACACCAATGGAAAGATTTTCTCCATTTTGTTTTGCAAGCACGGCCCTATCTATTGCTTCATCGATGTCGTGAATCATCACATCAATATATCTTGTATCAATTCTTTTTTGAATTCTCCACTCTTCCACTTCTGCTGCTAGACACACTCCTTCGTTCATGGTAATTGCTAATGGTTGAGCTCCGCCCATACCACCTAATCCTGCTGTTACAGATATTGTATTTTTTAATGTTCCACCAAAATGCTTTCGTGCAACTGCTGCAAAGGTTTCAAATGTTCCTTGTACAATTCCTTGAGAACCTATGTAAATCCATGATCCGGCAGTCATTTGCCCGTACATAATTAGTCCTCTATCTTCCAACTCATTGAAATATTCGAACGTAGCCCATTTAGGAACTAACTGAGAATTTGAGATAATAACTCTTGGCGCATCTTTATGTGTTGGCAAAATACCTACGGGCTTACCCGATTGTATTAAAAGCGTTTCATCTTCTTCTAAATCTTTTAAAGCTTTAACAATTAAATCGAATGCCTCTGGATTTCTAGCTGCTTTACCTCTTCCACCGTATACAATTAACTCTTCAGGGCGTTCTGCTACATCTGGATCCAAATTGTTTAAAAGCATGCGTAATGCAGCTTCTTGTACCCATCCCTTGCAATTTAAGGTTGTTCCTGTTGGAGTTTTTGTTTTCGATAAATCGATAGTGCCAAATTTAGTGCTCATAATTATTCGTTATATAACCTTACAAAAATAACAAGTAAAATGAAATCTCCGTAATTTCTTCTTAACTTTGAATTCTAATGAAAAAGAAGGTTTTATATGGTTTAAGTATATTTCTTTTGATATGCATAAGTATATCAAGCTTACCCCTTTCCTTACTTCACCATCACGACCACAAAAATGATTGCGATGTAGCTTCCAATTTACCTTCAAATCTTAAAAAAGACAAAGACACCTATCCAAAACATTATCATTCACATAGCGATGATTGTTTCTTGTGTTTCAAATCTCACTTATCTAGTGCGAAAGAAAATGTTGTCTACTCTAAAATTTCATTAAATTTTAATAGAATTATTTATGTTGATAGAATTAGTTCTATCTGTTCTCTTCACATCATTGAATTAAAAGGGAGAAGCCCCCCTCTTGTATTGTTTAGTTAAAAACAATTTATTCAATTAATTATTTTTTTAATACTTATACTGATGAGAAGAATATTCTTCTGTCTGCTATTATTTATATTTATTTCTGAAAATACATTTTCTCAAAACTCTTGTAATTTTAATTTAAAAATTACGGTGGTCGACGAGCAAAATAAAAGCGCAATGCCTGGAGCTGTAGTACAGTTGGGCATTTCGGGCGAAATACAAGAAACAGATATTAATGGAATAGCAACATTTAAAAATGTTTGTGCGGGTAACTACGAAATTAGTATTCGTTTTTTATCCTACCACACTCTTTCTAAATCGATAGAAATTAACACCAACAAATCACTTCGATTTGAATTATCTCCTAGTGTAAAAAATATTGCTAACGTAACTATTTTTTCCGAGCGTACAACCACTCAAAGCACTATGAGTAAAATTGAATTGAAAGGACTTGATTTAGAAAAAACACGTGGGCTTTCGCTTGCCGATGCGTTAAAAGAAATTCCTGGTGTTACCACTTTACAAACTGGACCAACCATTAGTAAACCCATTATACAAGGAATGCATAGCAATAGAATTCTTATTATTAATAATGGAATCCGACAAGAAGGACAGCAATGGGGAGCCGAACACGCACCAGAAATAGATGCATTTGTTGCTAATAAATTAACCGTGATAAAAGGTGCTGGTAGTATTAAATATGGATCTGATGCAATAGGCGGGGTAATTCTAGTGGAGCCAAACCTTTTGCCTGATAGTGCTGGTGTTCACGGTGAAGTAAATTTAGTCGGTATTAGTAATGGAAAACAAGGTGTCGGTTCTGGAATTCTAGAAGGGAGATTTAAAAAAATTCCTCTGGCATGGAGAGTTCAAGGAACTTTTAAAAAAGCAGGAAATATTAAAACTCCAGATTACTATTTATCAAATAGTGGTTTCGAAGAAAAGAATTTTTCTTGGGCATTACAATATTCATGGAAGAAAATTAAAACAGAGCTTTTCTACTCTCAATTCAACACAGACATTGGGGTTTTTAAGGGCGCACATATTGGGAACTTAAGTGATTTGGAAAAAGCATTTAACGCTGCCACTCCATTTTATACTTCTGGTTTCGATTATAAAATAGATCGACCGAAACAACATGTAGAACACGAATTATTTAAATCTAAAACAGATTACATTTTAAATGATAATTCTAAGTTTAGTTTGGTACTTGCTCGTCAGTATAATTTGCGTGATGAATATGATAAAGATGTACCATTAAATGATTCTTTGGCAGCTTTAAATAAACCAGAGTTACATTATGAGATTACTACTTATACTGGAGATTTTAGCTATCAGCACAATTTCTCCGAACGATTAACAAGTAGCATAGGTTTTAACACTATTCAACAAGTAAACACTTATGAGGGAAGAGCCTTTATTCCAAATTTCATCAATAATAACTATGCCCTTTATTCTATTCATCAGTATAAGTTAAAAAAAATAATGTTCGATTTTGGTGTTCGATATGATTATGAATACTTAAAAATTTATCAATGGAAATCTAAAAATGTATTGTACACACCAGAAAAAACATTTACCAATTTAAGTTTCAATACGGGGTTCGATTGGAAAATAAACGATGCACTTTCCTATCACTTAAATATTGGAACCGCTTATAGAGCACCAAGTGTAAATGAATTGTATGGAAGTGGATTACACCATGGCGAAGGAAAATTTATTTATTCGAATGAAAATATTCAGGCTGAAAAAGCAAAAGCAATTATAACTGGAATTGAAATCGAAAATTATAAACGTATTTCTGGACATTTAGATTTTTATTACAAACAGATCGATGGGTACATTTTTCTAAAACCTGTATTCCCAGCAACACTCAGTATTCGCGGGGCTTTCCCAAGTTTTCAATATGAACAACGCGATGCTTTTTTCACCGGTATGGATGCTTGGATACATTATGCTATTACCAAAAATTTAAAATCAACACACAAAATTAATTTGGTAAGAGCTTACAATACATCAGATGGAAATTACCTGCCTTTCATTCCATCCGATCGTTTTGAAAATGGTTTGAAATATGAATTCAACGAAAAGAAACATTTCAAAGAAAGTAGTGTAGATTTGCATGTACTTTACGTAGCAAAGCAAACTAGAGTAGAACCAAATTCCGATTATAAAGTTGCACCGAATGGGTATATACTTTTAAATGCAGATGCAGGCACTAGTATCCATATTGGAAAACAACATTATGAAATTGGAATGAGTGTAAACAATTTATTGAACACAAAATACAGAGAGTATATGAACGCGTTTAGGTATTTTACAGATGAGGCTGGAAGGTCATTCGTATTGAGGCTTAAGTATCATTTTTAACTTATTATTCGTAGTTCGTAACTCGTAGTTGGTAACTCGACAAAAAAAAAGAAAAAATAGAAATTAGAAATTATGAAAATGAAAAATAAAAAAACGTTAATTGGTTTGGTTATATTAATGATTGTAACCTCAATCATTTCAAGTTGTAAAAAAGATAATAATGATGTAACAAAACCAACGGATATAAACGAAGGTGAATTAATTACAACGGTTCAATTTAAAATATCGAGTACCGATAGTCCCTTTGTTACACACACTTTCCAGTACAGAGATGTAGATGGAATTGGCGGAAACAACCTTACAATTGATACCATAAAATTAGATGCGGATAAAGTGTATGCCGTTGAAGTAGTTCTGTTAGATGAAAGTAAAATTCCAACAGATACGATATCAAATGAAGTGTATGAAGAATCGAAAGACCATCTATTTATTTACCAACCTGCAGACACAAATGTAGTGGTAACTATAAATGATTTCGATACTAACAATCCTCCATTACCATTAGGAATACATACTTCATGGAGAACTAAATCACCAACATCTACAAGTATCAAACTAACCTTAAAACATCAACCAGGAATAAAAAATGGTGATCCTACGAAGGGTGAGACGGATGTGGAGGTTACACTTCCAGTGAGTATCAAGTAGCGTGTATCGGGTATCGATAAATTAACTAATTGAATAATTAGAGCGACGCGGTTAATCGCGTCGCTCTTCTACCTAGGCGCGACGAATAAACTCCAGCGAAGCCTGAATATCTGCCGACAAATACCTGTCTTCTGTATTTCTGGTAACTACCTTGCGGTAATCGGACATTACTTTTTCTATAATAGCTGATGATTTTAATGGTCTTCTGAATTCCAATGCCTGTGCTGCATTCATCAATTCAATAGCAAACACTCGATCTACATTTTCTACCACTCTCAATAATTTTGTTGCTGCATTGGCACCCATGCTCACGTGATCTTCTTGTCCATTTGAGGATACAATTGAATCTACAGAAGCTGGTGTACACAGTTGCTTATTCTCACTTACAATTGAAGCTGCTGTATATTGAGGAATCATAAAGCCTGAATTTAATCCTGGGTTTTGTACTAAAAATGCGGGAAGATTTCTTTGTCCAGAAATTAATTGATACGTTCTTCTTTCCGAAATATTAGCCAACTCTGCTAAAGCAATAGCTAAGAAATCCATTACCAAAGCTAATGGTTGTCCATGAAAATTTCCTCCAGATATAATTTTATCTTCATCTGGGAAAACATTCGGATTATCGGTTACCGAATTAATTTCGGTTGTTACTACATTGTAAACGTGGGTAATGGTATCCTTACTTGCACCATGTACTTGGGGAATGCAACGGAATGAATAGGGATCTTGCACTTGCACTTTTTTCTGCGCAGCAATTTCGCTTCCTTGCAAATTAGCTAACATGTTTTTTGCAGTAGCTAATTGTCCAGCATGAGGGCGAACTATATGTATCAGCTCATCGAAGGCATCTATTCTTCCATCAAAAGCATCTAAAGAAATTGAGGCAATTAAATCTGCTTGCTCCGAAATTCTTTTCGCCTGAATTAAACAATACACCGCATACGAACTCATAAATTGAGTACCGTTAAGCAATGCTAATCCTTCTTTCGATTGTAAATGAATTTCTTCCCAACCAAATTCTTTTAATAATTCTACTCCCGAAATTCTTTTACCATTATAATCCACTTCACCCATACCAATTAAAGGCAAACACATATGAGCTAAGGGAGATAAATCGCCAGAAGCACCTAATGAACCTTTCGTATAGATTACTGGAAAAATATCGTTGTTATAAAATTCAACTAGTCTGTCTACTGTTTTTAATTGTACTCCCGAATGTCCATAGGATAAGGATTGAATTTTAAGCAGAAGCATAATCTTTACAATAGCTGCAGGCACTTCTTCTCCGGTTCCACATGCGTGAGACATTACCAGATTTTTTTGCAATTGCTCTAAATCGCTGTTATTTATTTTTACATCACACAATGATCCGAAACCTGTATTAATTCCATAAACAGGATCAGAACTTGCTGCCATTCGATCGTCGATGTACTGGCGACAACGATTTATTTTTGTGATAACTTCTTCTGATAATTTTAATTTATATTTCTTAGAAATTATTTCTTCAATTCTTTCTATAGATAAGTGTGCTGTACTTATTGTATGATGGGCCATTACAGTTGATGTATAATTTGATCGATAGATATTTTTTGTTGTTCTCCGCTTTGCATATTTTTAAATGCAAGTAAACCTGTATTCATTTCTTCTTCACCAATTACAATTACAAATGGAATGCCTTTATCATTTGCATACTTCATTTGCTTTTGCATTTTTGTTGTATTTGGATAAAGTTCTGATGAAATATTAGCATCGCGTAATCTCTGAAGAATTGGCAAAGCATACTGAAATGCTTCTTCATCAAAACAAGTAATTAAAACTTTTGATGTAGCTAATGTATTTTCTGGGAATAATTTTAGCTCTTCCATTACATCGTAAATACGATCCGCACCGAATGAAATGCCTACTCCCGTTAGGTTCTTCAAACCAAACATTCCAGTAAGGTCGTCGTATCTTCCGCCGCCACCAATGCTACCCATGGCAACTTCATTTGTTTTTACTTCGAAAATTGCTCCGGTGTAATAATTCAATCCACGAGCAAGAGTGATATCTAAAATAAGTTTTGCCTTTTTTATGTTGAAAGAATTAAAATAATTAAACACTTCTTCTAACTCTGTAATTCCTTTTAATCCGATTTCCGATTTCGATAAACTATTTTTTAATGAAGAAAGCTTTTCATTGTTACTTCCTGCTAAATTTATAATCGG
>CALRIM020000154.1:0-7310 GCA_943360385.1 Rhizobium sp. Q54
TCCGTATCCATAAAAAATGCCATGTTACCAGTGTCAGGATCTATGTTTGTTTTGGGCATTGTAATTTTGCCTCCAGCCTTTTCAATTCTATCTAATACTAACTGTAAATCTGGATTCGCATTCAAATATACAATACATCCTGTAGTACTAGGTACACGCGAAGGACTGTTTACTAATGCACCACCAGAAGCTGGAGATTGAGAAGGAAACATGATCATTTCCATTCCCATCATGTCCATTTGGAACATTTCTATATCAAATATAGTTTCGTAAAATTTTTTGGCTCTAGCTGAGTCTAGAACAGGAATTTCAAACCAATTTAATGCATTGGTAGTTGTGCCTAATTTTTCCATAATTTAAAGAGTTATATTTTTTTAGTGGTATAAATTTAATGAAAATAAAAATTACAATTTATGAAGACGTTGTAATTACGTATTACGTATTACGTATTATGTATTAAGTTACAAATTACCAACTACCAGTTACCAGTTACTAACATGAAATAGTTAACGCGAACCACAGAATCCGACAATGCTAAATCGTGTAGACCTCCATTAATAACAGCTGTTTTGGAATTTGCCCCTAGCGATTTTCCTAAAGATTGAATTTCGTTTACATCTAGCACCGCATCTCCATGTCTGAAATCCTCCGACCAAACGTCACCATAAACACTTTTATCAGAACTTACTACCAATATACTATCGTTTAAATTTAACCCATCTTCAACCTGCAAATGCCCTAAATGAATAGCTCTTAGCCAACCTGCATCCATTGGTAATGCTATCAATGGCTTCCAAGTTTCGTTGTAATCCCATTCTCCTCGCTTATGTATATTAATACTTTCGCCATATAAACTCGAAAGTCCTTTTGGTAAAGATAGGTTTGGAAAAAATCTACCCAAAAACGACATTACTGGAATTAAAATATGTTCTTTGAACCAACTTTGATTCATACTTAAAAAAGGACTATTAAGAATAATTTTGTTGTATTTTTTATTTTGCTGATGCTGCTTTGCATATAAAACAGTGGTTAAACCACCAGTAGAATGTGCATTGATGGTTATATTGGTATGGCCTTCGGATTTAATAATGGACAGGGCAGTATCTATATCTGCAAAGTATTCATTTAAATTTCTGCAACTATTAATTTTTTGGTTAGGTAAATAGGAGCGACCATATTTTCTTAAATCTAGTGCATAAAAATCTACCCCCGAATTTGTAAATGCCTGCGCTAATTCTTTCTGAAAAAAATAATCGCAAAATCCGTGAATGTATAATACAGCCTTAGTTGTAGGACTTGTTGATTTTTTTCTAACAATGGTACAAACAACCTTTCCTTCCTTGTCAGCAGGCATGTTTATCGTTTGCTTTTCATAGCCTTCACCAAGCGCATCGGTTGTATATTGCGCACGACTAGTAGTCAAAAACAGAAAAATGAAAATCGAAAATAGTAAGGCTTTTTTTATCATAATTGTAAAATCTAAATTCTAATCTCTAAATTCCTAATTCCCTTTCTGTTAAAGTGTAGGATAATTCTTAATTTGTTTAGTCTTAAGTCCTAAGTCCTAAGTCATATGTCAATTGTTTAAATTGTCCAAATTGTTCAAATTATAATATTGGCACATTGGCTAATTAGCACATTGGCTAATTGTTTAATTGGCTAATTGTCTTAAAACTATTGCTACATCCTCAGGAGTATCAATAGCAAAAGTTTCGTCATCTGTAACAGCTGTCTTAATTTTATATCCATTTTCAATCCAACGTAATTGTTCTAGCGATTCTGCTAGTTCGAGGGTTGAAGGTTTAAGTTTTGTAAGTGTATTTAAAATAGAGGTTTGATAAGCATATATACCAATATGTTGGTAAAAGGTATGCTTCTCTAACCACGAATCTTTTGGGGTATTTCTGAGGTGTGGAATAGTTTCTCTAGAAAAATAAATGGCAAAATTTTCTGAATCTAGAATTACTTTAGGCGTGTTATTATTGAAAAGAGTTGCAGGGTCTGTAATAACTTTAATGAGTGTAGCAATTTGTGTCTTAGGGTCATTAAAGCAAGATACCAATAAATCAATTTGGTTAGGATTTATCAGAGGTTCGTCGCCTTGAATGTTTATCACCACATCGGTGTTAATATTCATTTTAGAAACTACTTCGGCACATCTATCAGTACCGCTAGGGTGGTCTGGAGATGTCATGCAAACCTGGTCGGTAAATGTTTTAGCGTGATTGAAAATTATTTCATCATCGGTTGCAATAATTATATTCGACAAAGACTTACTCTTCAAGCATTGCTCATAAACCCTTTGTATCATACTCTTTCCAGCCAAATCAATTAATGGTTTTCCCGGAAAACGTGATGATGCAAAACGTGCAGGAATGATGCCTGTTGCTTTTATCATTTTTTACTTTTACTTGCTTTAGTAGGAGAGAATAAACTGAATAATTCAGCATCTATTTTATTTATAATTTCTCCTAAATCTTCTGGTTTATCAGCAAAATTAATGCGGTCAACATTAATGGTTAATAATTTACCTTCTTTGTAATTACCTATCCAATTTTCATAACGTTCGTTTAATTTAGAAAGATAATCCAATCGTATACCCGATTCATATTCTCTTCCTCTACGTTGAATTTGATTTACAAGAGTAGGTACAGAAGCCTTCAGGTAAATCAATAAATCTGGTGGGTTAATGAATTCTTTTACCGATTCAAAAACATCTAAGTAATTATTGTAATCGCGACTAGACATTAAGCCCATGTCGTGCAAGTTCGCTGCAAAAATATAGGCATCTTCATAAATGGTACGATCTTGTACAACTTCAATTTTACCTCTTTGAATTTCTACAATTTGTTTAAAACGAGAGTTTAAAAAATAGATTTGAAGATTAAAGGCCCAACGTTTCATGTCTTGATAGAAGTCCTCTAAATAAGGATTTTGATCTACCGCTTCATATTGAGCTTCCCAATTATAATGTTTTGAAAGTAATTCTGTTAAAGTGGTCTTTCCGGCCCCAATATTTCCTACAATTGCAATGTGCATATTCCTAAATTTTACCTAATATAAATTCTTTTTTCTAATTATTAGAAATTCTTGAAGCCAATGATTTCTCGAACCTCTTTAATTGTTTTAGAAGCGCTTTCTTTAGCTTTCTCTGTGCCTGTTTTTACTACTTTGCTTAAATATTCATCGTCCTTTTCAATTTCTTCGATTCTATTTCTTATTGGTGTTAAGAAAAGGGTAATATCCTCGGCTAATTGCTTTTTCAAATCGCCATATCTGATTTCGCATTTGTTATATAAATTATCAAAATGCTCTACAGTGCTAGAGTGAGAAACCACTTTCATTATTTCGAATAAGTTCTGAATAATATCAGGCTTTGTTTGATTCATTTCGCTTGGACCTTCGTCAGTAACAGCTTTCATTACTTTCTTCTTAATTATTTCTGGTGAATCCCCTAAGAAAATAGCATTGTTTCCTCCTTCAGATTTCCCCATTTTCCCTTTCCCATCTAAACCTGGTATTTTAACTAAATCTGTCCCGTAATTAAATGCATGCGCTTCTGCGAAATAATCTACATTATACATTCTATTGAACCTATTTCCAAAGGTTCGTGTCATTTCTAAATGTTGTTCTTGATCTTTCCCGACAGGTACTTTTGTAGCTCTGTGCAGTAATATATCGGAAGCCATAAGTACTGGGTATGTTAGTAGTCCAGCATTTACATTATTCGGATTATCTCTTATTTTATCTTTAAATGATGTAGCTCGTTCCAGTTCCCCAACATAGGCATTCATGTTCATCAATAAATACAATTCCGTTACTTCACTAACATTAGATTGAATATAAATGGTAGAAATTTCAGGATCAATTCCAGAAGCTAAATACTCAATTAAAACTCTTCTAACTGTACTATGTAAGTTTTCTGGTGTTGGGTGTGTGGTTAATGAATGATAATCTGCTATGAAAAAAAAGCAATTATATTCATGTTGCATTTTCAAAAAGTTTTGAACCGCCCCAAAATAATTCCCTAAATGTAAATTCCCGGTGGATCTAATTCCGCTAACAACTGTTTCCATACGCCGAAAGTACTAAAAATTGATTATTTTTAGGCCATGAAATTAATATTACGAAAAGTACATTTTGTATGGTATATGTTTTGGGTGGCGATATCATTTTTCATCATGTACCCCTTATTTTATTACTATACACGTAAAGAAAGTAGATACCATAATGTTGCTCGTTTACGCAAAGTTTGGTGCGATATTGGTTTTATATTAGGGTTTTATAGATACAAAACAGAGTTTGAAGTTCCAGTCGACTTTAATCAAACAATGATTATTGTTACTAATCACTCTTCCTATTTAGATACTCCTGTAATTTGTTCCATGATTTCTGGGGATTATCATTTTATGGGGAAAGTAGAATTGTTAAAACACCCAGTGTTAAAATTATTTTTTCAAACCATTGATGTTCCAGTAGATAGAGCGAGCAAAATTGCAGGTTATAGAGCACTTAAAAAGGTGGAAGCTAATATATTGAAAGGTAGGAGTTTAATACTTTATCCAGAAGGAACAATGTCATTAAAAGCACCCGAAATGGGAGAGTTTAAATCAGGAGCTTTTAAATTAGCTGTGGATACTCAAGTGCCAATATTACCCGTTACATTTTTAAATAATTATAAATTGATGCCTGGAAGTGGTAATAAATCTGGCTCTATACCAGGTACAATGCGAGCATATTTTCATGCGCCAATTGATACTAAAGGTTTATCTTCGGCAGAAGATGTAGAAAATTTGACAAAGAAAGTATTTGATTTAATAGATAGTAAACTAGATAAATAATGAAAATTAACAAGGAATTAGTCGACAAAATAGCTCATTTAGCGAGATTAGAATTTCCAGATGAGCAAAAAATAAAGATTGAGGACGATTTAAATAGGATTTTAAGCTTTATGGAAACCTTAAATGAAGTGGATACTAGTTCAGTAGAGCCTTTAATTTATTTATCAGATGAGAAAAATGTATTTCGTGCAGATGAAATAAAACAAGATATTACACATGAGGAGGCGCTTAAAAATGCACCTAAAAAAGACTCTGATTATTTCAGAGTACCCAAGGTTATTGATCAAAAATAATTCTGTATGTGAATTGTTACGAGTTCAAGTAGTATAAAAAGAATCTAACTCTTAATTTCAAAAAAAAATTTATTGATGGAAAAGAAAGAACTCATAAACATTACAGACATAGGTAGGAAATATACAATTGGTACCGAGGAGATTCATGCCTTAAGATCTGTAAATCTTGTTATTTATAAAGGGGAATTTGTAGCCCTGATGGGACCTTCAGGTTCAGGGAAATCCACTTTAATGAATATTTTAGGATGTTTAGATACTGCTTCTAAAGGTACTTATATTTTAAATGGAACAAATGTTAGTGCTTTAAACGATAACGAATTAGCCGAAATTCGTAACAAAGAAATTGGTTTCGTTTTTCAAACATTTAATCTACTACCAAGATCAACCTCACTAGATAATGTTGCATTACCTTTAGTTTACGCAGGTTACAGTAAGGCGGATAGGGTTGCTAAGGCAACACAAGCATTAGAAAGCGTTGGTTTGGGTAATAGGATTACACACAAGCCTAATGAGCTTTCTGGTGGTCAGCGTCAGCGTGTAGCGGTGGCAAGGGCTTTAGTGAACAATCCATCTATAATTTTGGCCGATGAGCCAACTGGAAATTTAGATACTAAAACATCTATTGAGATTATGGGTTTATTGGAAACAATACACAATAAAGGAAATACAATTATTTTGGTAACACACGAGGAAGACATTGCAAAACACGCTCATAGAATTGTGAGAATGCGAGATGGGTTAATTGAAAGTGACCAAATTAATACCAATATTATAAGTGTGTTAGACAGACAATCATAACATGAAAATTTACACCAAAACAGGGGATAAGGGCCAAACTTCTTTAATTGGTGGTGTTAGGGTACCCAAACATCATATTAGAATTGAAGCGTACGGAACTGTTGATGAATTAAATTCTTACATCGGATTAATTAGAGATCAAGAAATAAATTTGGAATACAAGGAAATTTTGAAGGAAATTCAAGATCGACTGTTTACTATCGGCTCTTCCTTGGCCTCTGATCCAGAAAAGTCTAAGATGAAAATTCCTGATCTGCACGAGGAAGACATTACTTTTTTAGAGCGTCAGATGGATAATATGACAGAAACATTGCCTGAATTGAAAAATTTTATTCTCCCAGGAGGACATACAATCGTTTCTTTTTGCCATTTAGCACGTGTGGTATGCCGTAGGGCAGAGCGTATTACCGTTCATCTTTCGGAGATTTCTTATGTGGATGAGATGGGTATTCGTTATTTAAATCGTTTATCTGATTATTTATTTACACTTTCGCGTAAAATAGCATCAGATTTGGGCGTTGAAGAATATAAATGGATTCCGAGAGTAAATAATTAAGGGAATATTTATAAACATTTAAACACTTGTTTGATATATCCTATTTTCTTATAGATTTGCGGAAAAATCATAGGAAACTATATTAAATTTTAAACTATGTATTGGACATTAGAACTTGCATCACATTTAGAAGATGCGCCTTGGCCGGCAACAAAAGATGAATTGATTGATTATGCAATTCGTTCTGGAGCACCTGTAGAGGTTATCGAGAATTTACAAGCATTGGAAGATGACGGAGAACCATATGAGAATATCGAAGAGATTTGGCCCGACTATCCAACGAAAGACGACTTCTTTTTCAACGAAGACGAATACTAATCTTTCGTAATTTTATCAAAAAAAATAGCATGATTATTAATCATGCTATTTTTTTATTTCATCGAAATTATTTCTTTATAAATTTCTTGATATATGTTTTACCTTCAGAAATAAGGCTGAAAACATATATTCCACTTGGTAGTTGAGCAATATCTATAGCCTTTAATTCACTCATGTTTTGATTCTTTAAACTAATAAATTCTTGTCCAATAATATTTTTTATTGAAATATCTACGCTAGAAATTTCATTTGTTAATTCTGAAAGTGAAACATAAATTTTCTCATTTGCAGGGTTTGGATAAAGAACCAACTTGTTATTTAGTTCAGTACTATTTTCAATACCACTTGTTACATCAAACACTAATTTCAATCTGTTGTTTCCATAAGAATTGGCATCAGTACTTATATCAAAATTATAGATATTCTGGTCTCTAACATTTATCATGGTAGAGGTGTACTGATCTATTAAATAAATTCCCATTTTAGAAATAGTATGCAAACTGT
>CALRIM020000155.1:0-7308 GCA_943360385.1 Rhizobium sp. Q54
GAAAATGGATTTCAATTATTCATTTATTGGATGGGCCGTATTGATGCCACTAGGTGGAATTATTTCGATGATCTACTCGGCTAAAGAAAAGAAAAAGGCTTATGTAAAAACCTATACTGATGATGTGATGAAGTACACATGGATAGCATTCGGAATATTATTAGGTATTATTATACTTTCCATGGGAAGATTACAGCTCAATACCTACCCTCTTGTAATGGTAGCTTATGGAGTACCAACTTTTATAACTGGTGGGGTATTAAGATTTAAACCCTTAATTTTTGGTGCACTAGGTTCATGTATTTTAGGTATTATCGCCTTCAATTACACATTCGATATTCAATTGTTATTATTATGTGGATCGATATTACTAGCCTATATCATTCCTGGTCATATTATGAGAAATCAATACATCAAATCATCTAAATTATAAATATGAAAAAGGTAATATCATTAAAATGGCACGAGTTGTTACTCATTATTTCACTCGTACTAATTCATTCTTATAGTCATGCTCAAAACAAAGATGAAGGCACCTATGGTGGCGCTGGATATTTCGGATTTCGTTTTATGAAGTATGATTTTAGTAAGCTTAATGCAAGTTTTTCTTCCAATAACTTACCTCTAATTTCTGAGAACATTATCGGATTTGGTGGTGGCGGGCATGGTTACATTAATAAGATCATTATAGGAGGAGAAGGTTATACTTTTGAATTGATTGATAAAAACAACGGAAATTATCTGACCCAAGTAAAGGGCGATGTAGGTTTTTTTAATCTTGGTTATTTATTGATAAACAAAGACAAATGGATGCTCTCTCCGATGCTTGGTATAGGTGCTCATACCATGGAAATTGAAATAACCGAAAGTAACAATGAAAGTTTTAGTCAGATTTTATCAGATCCCAAAAACAGTACTCGGTTAAAAAATGAACAGGTATTATTCGACCTTGGGCTTCAGGGGAATTTTTTCTTATCAGAAAATAAATTATTTTCAATTGGATTAAAAGCAGGTTATCAGTTTTCTGCGATGGAAAATAAATGGACAAATGCAAATGGTGTAATAGCAAACGGACCAGCTACCAATGCTGATGGTGCTTATGCTCAATTACATTTTAGTTTCGGAGGTTTTAGTAAATAAACATGTTCAAAGAACTTGATCCCTTATTACACTCACAACTTAGATTGGCAATTATGTCGATACTAATTTCTGTTGTGGAAGCAGATTTTCTATATATCAAAGAAAAAACAAATGCCACTGCTGGAAATCTAAGTGTTCAGATTGAAAAATTAAGCCAGGCAAATTATATTTCTGTAGAAAAAACTTTTAAAGGTAAAAAGCCTCAAACCATTTGTCGAATTACCGATACTGGTAAAGAGGCTTTTGCAAAATATGTGGAAGACTTAAAAACCTATTTTTAATAGTAACTAAGAATTGAGATATTAGAATTGAGAAACCCACGTTCTTCATGAAATTTCACGAAATTTGAGAAAGTCACATTAATGATTTTATTCAATCTTGTTAAATGAAATCTTCTCAATTCTAATATCTCAATTCTTAGTTACTAGTCATTCGTGCCATTAGGAATAATTCCTACTTGCATAGAATTAATAGATACTCCAGTGCTTGTGTATCTACGAATATAACCTCTCTGACTAAAGTCTACTGGGTCTGCTAAGTACAATTCATCTTTATACTTATCATAACCAACACCATAAAAATAACCTTCTACTATTGGTGTTGTGGGAGCAGTTGCATCTGAAATATTAAATTTATATAGTCCAGATAAGAAGTTATATGAACTCAAATAAAACATTGCATTTTTTGCAGCATTCATTTTAATTTTATCAGGATGATCGCCTTTTACACCGATGGTAATACTATTTAATATATTATCATTTGTTGGGTCAATTTTAACAAGCTTTCCTTCAGTATCATCATCAGTAGAAATAAAATCAACACCATAACTTCCTCTACAAAGCACCCAAACTTTACCATCAACATCTACTTGAACTGCTACAGGAGCATCTCCTACTTTAATTTTTTTCGTTTCCAAATTAGTTGTCAAATCAATTACACTAATAGTAGAATCTAATCCGTAACCACCACAATTGGCAACGTATAATTTATTTCCTACAATACATAGCCCTTCTGGACCTGTGCCTACAGGAATAGATCTTACAATTGCATTCGTAACCATGTTGATTTCTTTTACGGTATTAGAGGTCCAATCTGTTATAAAGGCTCTAGTTGTATCTTTATTTACCATATATCTTGGCGAGCTGAATCCTGTTATCGTTGCAATTGATAATGCATTTTTAGCTTTAATTACTTCTACTTTTGCCGATCCGTTTAAGATGATAAAACCTTTTCCATTAACGATATTCATCGATTGTGCAACATCCCCTAAAGGTCTATTGTTTACAGCCTCGAATACGTTTGAATATAAAATATTAGAGTCCTTTATATATAAATCGATGCTTGCATTACTCGCGCCAAAACCTCCTTCGTTTATTACGTAAACTCCCGATTTAAATGCGTCTTCTGTAGGTACCACAGGATTTGCATTTTCTGGGTCCTTAGTACAAGCACTTAAAAAAACGATAGCACACAGTGCTATGCTTAACATTACATTTTTTTTCATTTTGTGTTAGATTTCTGATTGTTAAATTGATATTTGAAGTTTATCCCAAACACTCTTGCCGGCATGGCTTGGAATGGTATTGATTCGTATACGGTATTGAATATATTATCTACATAAATACTGGAAATAAAATAGTGCTCATTCTTCTTAACTATTTTTTGAAAACGAGCATCTACAATAGTATATCCTGGTAAAAATTCACTATGATCTGAGGTGGTAAATCGATGAGAAACACTATGGTAATTGCTTGATAACTGATAACTTTTGTAAACATAGTTTATGTTTACACCCATCTTTTCATTAGGTATATAAATAAGCTGTTTACCCACACTTACATCGTTAACATTTACAGATTTGTTGTTAATGGCTTGGGTATAAGCATAAAATAATTTTATATTAATCTGATTGTTAGGATTAAAAGTAATCTTCACTTCTTGGTCAAATTCTACTCCTTGAAGTTTTACTTCCTTTAAATTTTGGGGTGTCCAAATTCCATTTTCAATAGCAGATGGCTGCCATAAAATCCAATCGCTTACTAATGAATGATAAACACCAATATTCGATTTTAAATAAAAATTTTTTGCTTGTTTTTGGTAACTAACTCCTACATTTTGTTCCCAGCTTTTTTCTGCATCTAAATTCGGATTTCCACCCGGCACCCAATATAAATCATTTAATCCAGGAAGGTTGTAATTTTTCGATATTTTGAGATAAGGTACTAGTCCAAGAGTATTGTATTTTATATAACTAAGCTCTAAGCTAGAAGCATAATAAACATTACCATTTACAGCTTCTGCCCTATTCGCAAAATTCAGGTTTAGCTTATCCAATAAGTTATACTTTGAGATAGAAGAGATAGAAAATCTGTTTCGTTTTCTATATTGAAAATAGTCCTCCACAAATGCACCATCAAAAACGTACAAGTATGAAAGTTCTTGAACAAATTTCGAACTGATAAATTTCCATGAAGTTTGATGTTGGACCTGATCAAAATAACTCCTAGTATTAAACAAAACGAAATCTTCATTATTAATATGAATTCTACTCACATATCTCAGTTGTTCTCTTGTGAAACTTACATTTGACGTAATCTGATTATTTGCATTGATTACATGCTTATAGGATGCTATACTGCGATACGATTTGTCTAGTTGATAGTTGTTTTTTGTGCGGTTAAATATGGCAGGGCTCAATTCCCTATCGCTCTCTTGAAACCATTGATGCCATTCGATTTCATTTTTTTTATATCTAAAAAAGAATGACTGAATTATCGCAATTTGATTCCAATCTGAGTTTATTTGCTTCTGGGTTGGATTACCGAATTCAGCCCTGTTTTTATACTCATAATCGTTTTTATACTTAATTAATGAGATGGACGTTTGGCTAGAAAAATGATCCGTTCCATTTATGTATTTAAATTGAAAATCTGTATTCTTTAAACTAGCATAATTTACACCGACCTTAAATTGTTCAATCCCATATCGTGGTAATGTATTTAACATTAATATACCAGATAAGGCACTATTACCATTTATAGCAGTACTCCCTCCTTTTTCTAGTTTTAAATCGTCGGAAGTATTGGTAGAAATCAATGAAACATCGTTCATATTCAACATTGGAGAGCCAATACTAAGGCCATTCCATACTACTTTACTATGGGAAGAATTGGCACCACGAATACTCATAACAGAGGAACCTGAGGTACCATATGTTTTAAACTGAACGCTTGAGTTTTCTTGTAAAAATCTGCTTAAGTTTTGAACTTCTGCTGATGCTAATCTGGCACTATCAAAATCATCGGTAGTATTTGTTAAAACTAACTTATAAGTACTAACACGTACTTCCTTTATACGAACCGTATCCGAAGGAAAAGCACTTTGGGCAATTACAGGAAACACCAAAATGGTTAGTAAAAAAATTAGTTTTCTCATGCGTATAAATTAATTATAGCATCGTAGAAATCTGATAAAAAAACGTTGGTTTAAAACGAATGATTATCCAAGCTTCAATCCACGAAAGCTATGATATTATATGCGTAGGCAGGTCTTCTGACTTACTCTTTTGTTTCGCCTTCCCGATTACTCAGTGGCATGAATGAAACAAATCTTTTAGAGCTTACAGCAGCGGGACTGTTCTGGATTTACACCAGATTCCCTTTTAATTCCGACCTCAATCGGAAACCAAAGCAATGCAAAAGTAGAAATTAATTTTAGATTATATAGAATGTTTAAAACTATTTAATCTTCGTTTTTGGCATGGTCCATTAGCTTATGAGACAGCTCTTTACCAAGATACTTGTCGATAATATTGTGCACAACATATAGAATAGGCGTTACACCTAAGGCTACAATCGACTTATAAATATAGCCCACCAACCCAACTGCAATAACCTGTTTGAAGGTCCAATTCCCTCCTATATAAAAGGCTATATAAATTACCACAAAACTGTCTATTAACTGCGAAACAAGTGTTGATCCCGTTGCTCTTAACCACAAACCCTTATCGCCTGTTTTCTTTTTTATCCAATGAAATATACTAACATCTATAAGTTGGCTTACTAAAAAGGCTGTAATAGATCCTACAATTATCCATAGACCTTGTCCGAGTATATTATTATAAGCATGATCCATATTGAGTACCGTTCCATCTGCCAAGGTTTTATTTACCCAAAAACCTGCTGGCACTAAATTCATAGATCCATAAACCGTAAAAAAACCATAAGAAATCATTACCACTGCTACATAGGAAAGTGTCTTCACGCCTCTTTTACCAAAATATTCGTTAATTAAATCGGTCATAATAAACACAATTGGCCAGTTCAATACTCCAGCCGACATGTTTAGCGATAAATGATCGATTCCAAAAAGTGTTAAATCAAGTTCCCTGAATCCTAGTGTTCCTTCAACAGAAAAAATTTTCACGCCAATAAATTCAGCAATTACAGCGTTAGCAATAAAAAAGCAAGCGAGTACAATAAATAGTCTAGTTTCCTTATTTTTGAGAATCATATTACTATAATGAAAGATTTAACGATAACTACCATTCAGGCCAATTTACATTGGGAAGATAAGGAACATAACTTAAAAATGTTTCAAAAACTAATAGAAAATATTTCTGAGAATACTGACTTAATATTACTTCCTGAGATGTTTTCTACTGGCTTTACTATGAACACTGCACTATTATCAGAGGGTATGGAAGGAAACACCGTTAGTTGGATGAAGGAAATGGCTCGTTTAAAAAATGCGGCAATTGCAGGTAGTATTATTATTGAAGAGGGAGGAAAATATTATAATAGATTAATTTGGGTGGAAGCAAATGGAAATTTAAAATACTATAATAAAAGGCACTTGTTTAGCATGAGCGATGAAAATAATTTTTTTACCGCTGGTGATGAAAAACTAATAATAGAATATAAAGATTGGAGGTTAAACCTCAATATTTGTTACGATTTACGCTTCCCAATATGGGCTAGAAACGATAAAAAAAATCCATTTGATGTGTTAATTTACCTTGCCAGCTGGCCAGAAAAAAGAATTGAACATTGGGATACTTTATTAAAAGCAAGAGCAATCGAAAATCAATGTTATGTAATTGGAGTAAATAGAATTGGTGAAGATGGAAATGGATTTAAATATGTAGGACATACAATAGTTGCTCATCCATTCGGAAATATACTTTATAATTCTACCGAGGCTGAGGTAAATACAATGGTACTTAGTAAACACGAATTGGAATTAAACCGAAGACAATTTCCATTCTTGAGGGATGCTGATTAATAGTTAACAGTATTGAGATATGAGAATTGAGATTAAATTGAACAATTTAAAAATGAAGAAAATGAAAAAAATGATTGAGAAATTAGTATTTGTAGGATTAATTTCTTTTAGTTTTAATGCATTTTCTAATTCAGATAGTTTAACAGGTAAGCTTACTATAGGTGGGTATTTAGAATCTTATTATAGTTATGATTTTGGTAGGCCCAGATATAACAAACCAAGATTATATGTAAACCATAACAAACACAATGAATTTGCAATAAACCTAGCACTGGTAAATGCAAAATATAGTTCGGAAAAATTTAGAGCTAACATTGGATTAATGACAGGTACCTATTCGGAAGAAAATTACAACTATAAAGACGAAAATTATAATAATATATATGAACTAAATGCTGGAATAAAACTAAATTCTAGTAAAAACATTTGGTTTGATGTTGGCATATTTCCATCGCATATTGGCTTTGAAAGTCCTATCGGCATTGATTCCTGGACGTTAACCAGAAGCATACAAGCCGAGGCATCTCCATATTATGAAGCTGGCGCACGAATTTCTTATACCAGTAAGGACAATAGTTTATATGTTAGTTTTTTGGTGTTAAATGGCTGGCAACAAATAAACAAAAACTCAAATTATCCAATAAGTATTGGTCATCAACTAACCTATAAACCTACAGAAAAAGTACTTCTAAATAGTAGTTCATTTATTGGAAATAACAATGGTTATAACTACAAAAACAGGTATTTCCATAATCTATATACCCAAATTCAATGGAACAACCATATTGCAACCACTATTGGTTTTGATATAGGCAATGATAGAATTTTTAGGTTAAATGAAATAAATTATTATCAATATTGGTATTCTCCAATTTTTATGGTTAG
>CALRIM020000156.1:0-7264 GCA_943360385.1 Rhizobium sp. Q54
ATGCATCTATTTTACCTTTTACTCTAAACGATTTTTTGTTGTGAGGTTTAATTTTTTCAGCGAGCGCCTTGTCTAAACTTATATATGTCCAGCCGGTTTTTTCACCCTTCTTACCGTATTTAAGAATTTCCGTACTGAACTTTGTTAGCATAGTTATTTCGTTGGGGGAATAAAGCTAATAAATTATTCTGAAATTATAGAAGAAATAAATAAAACTCATAAAATTATGTATAATTAATGGTTATAAAAATAAATGGGACGTATATAGTATTCATGCATTGAAGAAAGTTGCATATATGCATCTTTCTGAAAATAAATTACAAGTAATTATAACAGATAATTATTTTTATTTCATAGATAACTAAACTAATTTTTTTTTACCCAAAAATTATTATCATGAATAAAGATAAACGTCTTATGGATATGGCCTGTATTATAAGGAATAGGAGGATAGAGCTTGGCTATACTTCGGGTGAGAAATTTGCTTATCATCATAAATTAAATCGGTCTGTTTACCAACGATGGGAAAATGGTGAAGACTTAAATCTTACTAGTTTAATTCGCTTACTGGATATATTAAAAATGAGTGGCAAAACACTCTTCGAAAAATGGGAAAATGCCCGCGAAGATATGCCCAAGGATGAACCAGTAACTTTACCAATGGTGGCGGAGGAGAAGGAACCGTATAAACAGAGAAAGAAGTAAATTTGAACAATTTGGACAATGTGCCAATTTGAACATTTTTTAAAAAGGATGATTCGTGATTTATTGCGATAATGGAATTACTATTGAATTATTGAAACCCTTATATTGTCCAAATTGATTAATTGTTCAAATTAACCTATTGACGCTTCGAAAGCTCATCCCTAATCCTCGCAGCTTTTTCGTAGTTCTCTTCGTCTAGTGCTTTTTGTAGCATGTCGCGAAGTTCTACTTCGGAGTAACTGGCATATCCTGTGTTTACAGCATCACCGAGTCTAACTGCTTCGGATTCGTCGGTTGGTTCTATGTTTTCTAAAAAGGCGAAGTCGGTGCCTTCTATCATAATTCCTGCAGAAGCAAGAATAAATTCGTAGGTGTAAATAGGACACTGATAGCGAACAGCTAATGCAATGGCATCGGAAGTGCGTGCATCAATCTCCACTGTTTTTTTACCATCGTTGCAAATCAACTTGGCGAAAAATATACCATCCACTAAATTGTAAATTATTACTTCTTCAATAACTATATTAAAGTGGATGGTTAACGATTTAAATAAGTCGTGCGTTAATGGCCTACTCGGACTCATTTTCTCTATCTCTATAGCAATGGCTTGTGCTTCGAAACCCCCAATAATAATGGGTAATCTCCTGCGTCCATTTACCTCTCCCAACACTAATGCATAAGCACCAGATTGAGTTTGGCTATATGATAATCCGACAATATCTAATTTCAGTTTTTTCATTTAGTAGCTATACTTATGCGTTTGCTTTGAACGCTTTTACAGCTTCAATTAATTTTGGAACTACTTCAAATGCATCTCCAACAATTCCGTAATCTGCCACTTTAAAGAATGGTGCTTCTGGGTCTTTGTTAATTACAACAATAACTTTAGATGAGCTTACGCCCGCCAAATGTTGTATCGCTCCAGAAATTCCAATGGCAATATATAAGTTTGGCGCTACAGCAATACCTGTTTGTCCTACGTGCTCCGAATGTGGTCTCCATCCAGAATCCGATACTGGTTTAGAACATGCAGTTGCTGCACCTAATAAATTAGCCAGCTCTTCTACCATTCCCCAATTCTCAGGTCCCTTTAATCCTCTACCTGCCGAAACAACTATTTCTGCATCTGGTAAACTTACTTTATCTGTTGCTCTAACAATTTCTTTTACCATCGAACGGAAATCATTTGCACCTGTTTCTGCTGCTAATGTTTCTACGTTTGCTGTTTCGTTTTTCTCTACAACTTTATATGCGTTCGGACTTAATGTTAATACTTTTATTGCTGAAGTTAATTCAACCGTTGCAAATGCTTTTCCAGAAAATGCTCCTCTTTTTACAGTTAAAGTACTTCCGTTAATAGTTGGTAATTCAATTACTGCATCTGCAAAACCTGCTGCTAATTTTACAGCAACTCTTGGTGCCAAACCCTTACCAGTAAAGGTGTTTCCTAAAACTACAACACTTGCATTTGCTTTTTTTGCAGCATTGGAAATAATAGAAGCGTATGCTTGGTTAACGAACGATTTTAATTGATCGTTATTAACGGTCCAAACATTTTTCGCACCATATTTTCCTAGTTCTGCTAATTGCGCTGCATCCACATCGCCAATAGATAAAGCAGTTAAACTACTTCCCATCATGCTTGCAATTTCTGCAGCGTATGATACTACCTCGAATGTCGATTTTTTAAATTTTCCTTGAATATTTTCTACGTATACTAATACACTCATCTTCTTAAGATTAATTTTTTTATGGAATTAATTAGATAACTTTTGCTTCTGCGTTTAATGCCTCTACTAATTTTGCTGGCTCATCTGCCGAAATTAATTTTACATTTCCTCTTGCTGCTGGTAATTCAAATGATTTGAAATTCGCCATGCGATCTGCAGCTACTGGTTCTACCACTTGCAATGGTTTTGTACGAGCCGACATAATTCCTCTCATATTCGGAATTTTTGGTTCAGCAACACCTTCCGCAGCACTCACTATAAATGGAGTAGATAAATTAATCACTTCTTTACCGCCTTCAATCTCTCTATCGATTACAGCGTCATTTCCGTTTAATTCTAATTTCTTAATCAAAGATACAGATGGGATGTCTAGCATTTCACCTAACATCGATGGTACTTGTGCGCCATTGTAATCAATAGATTCTCTACCACATAAAATAATGTCGTAACCTCCATTTTTTGCCACTTCCGACAATTGTTTCGCTACAAAATAAGCATCGCTAGGAGCTGCATTTACACGAATTGCATCATCTGCTCCAATAGCCAAAGCTTTTCTAATGGTTGGCTCTGTATCCACTAATCCAACATTTATAACGGTTGTAGTCCCTTTTCCACCCTCTGTTAACTCAATTGCTCTCGATAAAGCAATCTCATCATAAGGATTTAAAATGTATTGAACACCATTCGTGTTAAATTCTGTATTATTGTTGTTAAAACTTACTTTTGTGGTCGTATCTGGTACATTACTGATACACACTAATATTTTCATATAGTTTATATTTTTTGTTCTGCAAAAGTAAGTAAATATCGATAAGATTAAAAATGAATCCTACACGACTCGAACGCTTAATTGAAATGAGAAAAGACGATCCGAATGATCCTTTTCTATTATATGCTGTGGCTATGGAATACCAAAAGGCTCAGCAGTTGGAACTTGCACTCAAATTTTACGAAGAATTAATAGAAATTCACCGCGATTATGTTGGTACTTATTATCATTTAGGTAAATTGTACGAGCAATTAAAAAAGACTGATGAAGCGGATGCTTGTTATCAAATTGGGATGAAAGTTGCTCGTAAAGTAGGTGATAACCATGCCTATAATGAATTACAATCTGCTTACCGCTCTTTTCAGGGTTTAGATGAAGACGACGAATATTAGATTTTTGTTTGATGTATTGAAGTTTAGCTTCATAGCTTTTGGTGGCCCTCAAGCCCATATTGCTATGATGTTGAAAGAGTTTGTTGAAAAGAAAAAATACGTAACCGAAGGCGAATTAATTCAATACAACGCCCTCAGTCAAATGCTACCCGGTCCTTCCTCTACACAAACACTTGTGGCCATTGCTTATAAGTTAGGCGGATTACCTCTCGCAATTATTTCATTTTTGGTTTGGGTAATTCCATCTGCATTAATAATGCTTATCTTTTCTATCTTTTTTATAAAAATGGGGGTAGGGCAACGCACTGCAAATGTTGTGTTTATGCTCAAACCGATAGCCATTGGTTTTGTTGCATACTCTGCTTATATCCTAACGAATAAAGTGCTAAGCAATCGTTTCTCTTATTTATTAGCCATTCTTTCTGTAATCATTACCATGTATTTCCAAAATGCTTATGCATTTCCAGCTGTAATTATTTTGGGTATAATTGGTTCTATCTTATTCGGTAAAAATGATCAAGAATTTACCACAAATCCTATTCCTTTTAACTGGAAAAAATTAATTCCATTCTTCGGAATTCTTATATTTTTCGCACTTCTTGGAGCTATTATTAATAGAACCTCATTCTTTAGTTTACCCGTTCGTTTGTTCGAAAATTTTTACAGAAATGGTATTATGATTTTCGGAGGAGGACAAGTACTTGTACCTCTTTTATATACTGAGTTTGTGGAAATGAAACAGTATTTAACCTCACAAGAATTCTTAGCCGGATTCGCCTTGCAGCAAGCTATTCCTGGACCTTTATTTTCATTCACCTCCTTTATTGGAAGCATGTCTATGCGAGATGGAGGTGTTTCTGGACAAATTCTCGGAGCATTAGCTGCTGTTTTAGGAATAAATATTCCAGGTTTATTATTTATCCTGATGATATTTCCAGCCTGGGAACAATTAAAAGTACGCAAGTCGGTTCAGCGCGCACTCAATGGAATTAACTCTGTTTCTGTTGGCTTTGCCATCGCCGCATTCTTCATTATGTCTACTCAAGTAATAGATCAATGGCAAAGTATCGCTATTATGATTGTTACTTTTTTATTGTTGATGTGGAACAAGTTTGCACCCTCTTTGCTTATTTTAGTAGGGTTGGGGATTGGATTACTCCTTTAGTTCGTGTGCTCGTTATTCGTGTGCTCGTGTGCTTATGTGCTCGTGATTCGTGTGCTCATGTGCTCGTTAATCGTATGCTCGTGTGCTCATGATTCGTATGCTAGTTAATCGTGTGCTCATTTATTAAGGATGATATTTAAACCTGCATTTATGCAGTTGTGGTTATATTCATTTTTATAAATATTTGTACATGGAAAGTGTATTGTATAATAAAAGCTATGATTTAACCTTAGAGTTAATTGATATTGCAGAACAACTTGAAAAGAAAAGCAAGCTATATATTTCAAATCAATTGTATCGTTGTTGTACCTCTATTTCAGCTAATATTAGTGAGGCCAACCACGCTGAAAGTAAACGAGATTTCGTTCATAAATTAAAAATTTCAGCAAAAGAATCTCAAGAAACAAAATATTGGTTAAGTATAATCAGAGATAAAAAATTTCTTGAAATAGATGATAAAATCTGGGACAAACTTGATCATGTTCAGCGAATGCTATCGAAATCTATTTCAACAACCATAAAAGGGATGAGCACACGATTAACGAGCACATGAGCACACGATTAACGAGCACACGAACAACGAGCACACGAATCACGAGCACACGATCAACGAGCACATGAGCAAACGAATCACGAGCACACGAACTAAAACGGTATATCTCCCATATCATCATTCATCCTACTTGGTCTCACAATAATATTCGGACTGTTATCAAATCCAGAATTCGGACCTAAATTAGAGAAGATAGGGTTGCCATAATCGGTGGCATCGTAATCGGCAAATTTTACGTACTCACCAATGTATCTAAGGGTTACAGAGCCCACAGCTCCGTTACGATGTTTAGCAATAATAATTTCTGCAGTGCCTTTGGTGTTATTTCCATCTTCATCTACTTCGAAGCCGTAATATTCCGGACGGTAAATAAACAATACCATATCGGCATCTTGTTCAATAGAACCCGATTCACGTAAATCCGAAAGCATTGGTTTTTTTGTACCCCCACGGGTTTCCACCGCTCTACTTAATTGCGATAAAGCAAGTACTGGAACGTTTAGTTCTTTGGCGATACTTTTTAATGCTCTAGAGATTGCTGAAATTTCTTGCTCTCTATTTCCACTTCGTTGATCACCCGAACCTACCATCAGTTGAAGGTAGTCGATAATAATCATATCAATATCGTGCTGCGCTTTTAATCGGCGACATTTTGCTCTAAGTTCAAATATGTTGAGGGAAGGAGTATCATCTATAAAGATTCCCGATTCAGATAAACGTCCAACTTTCGTTAACAATTGTTGCCATTCTGCATCTGTTAAATCGCCTTTCTTTAATTTCTCTGCTGGTATTTCTACTTCCGCTGCAATTAAACGATTCGTTAATTGTACAGCAGCCATCTCTAACGAGAAGATGGCAATTTTTTTCTTACCAATTAAACTTGCATTACGCGCCAAACTCAATACGAACGCGGTTTTACCCATCGCCGGACGAGCAGCAATAATTACTAAATCGGAATTCTGCCAACCAGAAGTCATACGATCTAATTCTGTAAATCCAGAAGGTACGCCCGTTAATCCATCTACACGATCTTTTAATTCTTCGAGCAACTGAATAGACTTGGTTATTAAAGAACCCATGTCGTACGATTCTCTACGCAAGTTTCCTTCGGCAATAGCGAATAAGTTTTTCTCTGCTTTATCTAATAATTGAAGTACATCGGTAGTATCTTCATAAGCACTGCTAATAATTTCAGAAGAAATACTAATTAATTCTCTTTGAATATATTTTTCAGAAATAATACGCGCATGGAACTCAATGTTTGCTGAGGAAGCCACACGATTAGTAAGCTCTGTAATGTAATAAGCACCACCAACAATTTCTAACTCACCAGTTTGGCGTAGTCTATTGGTAACCGTTAAAAGGTCTACTGGTAGAGAACTCTGAAATAAATGCTGAATAGCTTTAAAAATTTTCTGATTCGCATCCACATAAAATGTTTCAGGTTTCAAAACGTCGATAACAGAACTTAAAGCATCCTTCTCCAACATCAATGCACCTAATACCGCTTCCTCCAAATCTATTGCCTGCGGAGGCAATTTGCCCATGTGTCCACCAATATTATTTACTGTTTTCTTACGGTCGCTTCTTGTTCTTATATTCGAATTTTGATCATTCTCCATCATGAAACAAATTTAGGTTTTAGCTTGGAATTTTTAGTGATTGTTGAAAGATTATTCGTGTGCTCGTATGCTCTTGTGCGCGTGTGCTCGTTTTCTATTTCCTAGGTCTTGGACAATAACCTTATTCAGTGGTTAAATTACTATCGACACTATGACTCAAGTCGGAGCTTTTGAAATTTCGGACTTTTCAATCAATAATGCCACAATATCCAACTACTAAGGAAAGGGGCTTGCAACTAGCTAAAAAGGTTCCCTACAAATGCTCCGACGCGATTTATCACGTCGATAGTAACTAGATTTATCTTTCGGGCACACGAGCACATGAATA
>CALRIM020000157.1:0-7189 GCA_943360385.1 Rhizobium sp. Q54
TTGTGAAAAAATTCTTATTCACACTTTCTGTATAATACCCGTAACTCTTATTGCCATAGGTAGAATAATCTGTGTAATAATATTGCCCACTTCCGTAACTGCCTTTTTTATGATTCGAATAAATACGTGAATGTAATGCATCATTGGTAAATCCATTTAATACAATTACAGAATTGTTTAATCCAAATTCCTTAGATACTCTCTCTGGGATTGATGCTGCATTGAAACTCGACACTCCAGAACGAAGCACAAAAATATTTACATCACTTGTTCTAACTAATGGTATTGCATCGGATACAAGCCCTATAGGAGCCGTATCAACTAATACATAATCAAACTGCTCTTTCAGTTCCGCCATTAACTGGCGCATACGATCAGAGTATAGTAATTCCGATGGATTTGGGGGCATTGGACCTGCCGGTATAAAATATAAATTCTCAACATGTGTAGCATGTACTATCTTATCTACATCACATTGATTGGTTAAATACGAAGTTAAACCCCAATCATTTTTCAATCTAAAGGTATGATGAAGTTTTGATTTACGTAAGTCACCATCTATTACTACTACTTTTTTATTTATAAGAGATAGTGTACTCGCCAAATTTATAACCATAAACGATTTACCTTCTCCAGAAACTTCTGAAGTAACACAAATCATTTTACTTTTTATATCGCTCGCAATGAAACTTAAATTCGTTCGAACAGATCGTACGGATTCAGAGAACATTGATTTCGGATTACTCAAACTTAAAATCTGACTAGAGTTTTTATCGATAGTACCTGGGAACGTTCTAATTACACCAAGAATAGGGACACTTGTAATCATCTCTACCGTTTCCTTATCGAAAATCCGCTGATTCATTAATCTTGCGATTAATATAAGCACAATACTCACAATTAAACTGATAGCAATTGCAGTGGTATAGATACTTTTTACGTTTGGAGCTACTACACCATAACTTGGAATAGCTTCATCGATTACATTAGAGGATGGCATAATTGCAGATTTTGCAATAGATGCCTCTAATCTTTTTTCTTGTAAATATGAATATACTTTTTGATTGATTTCAAAATCGCGATTCAAATTAATTAAATCTCTTTCTGCAGAGGGAATAGATTTTAATTCCTCTTTAGCTGTTGCTAATTGTTTATCTAAAAACTTAACTGTACGATTATTCCTATCTCTCGCGGCTTTTATATTTAAGGTAATTGCTCTCTTTGCTTCCTCAATCTGTCTGTCGATTTCTTGAATAGGCGCAGCATTATCAGCATATAGTGATTGCTTTTTAATACGCTCATTCAATAAAATATTCATTTGATTTACAAGTTCAGCTAATAACTTATCATCCGAACCCTCCATACTAAAGTTAAGAGTAATCGTTTCTTTATTTGCTTTTACCTGTTCTTCTAATAAATCAATAGCAATACTTTGAATATTGATGATATTTTTTTGAACTTCTAAATCTCTAAGTTTTTGGTAGGCTAATGTTTTATTATCCTCTATGTTTAAAATATTGTTTCCAACTTTATATTGCTCCAGTAACTGTTCTGCATCTTTTACTTTACCTGAAAGTTTCTCTAGTTGTATATCAATAAATTCGATGGTTTGAGCAGCAGCAATACCTTTTTGATCTCTATCAAAAATCCTATACTCTCCAATAATCGCATTCAATGCATCGGCTGCAAAAACAGGGTTGGTGTCTTTAAAAGACAAGGACATTATATTTATACCTTTTCCAACTTCACGAACATTTAAACCACCCATTAATCGATACATTACATTAGTAGGATGATTAAAACGAAAAATAAATTCGTCCATATCATTTTCAGGCACCATAGAGCGAATAATTCTGATTTTGCTTTTTCCGAAAATTAATTCTTGTCCGTAAAAGCATTCGCTATTTGAAATTAACGTACCAGAAAGGGTAGTTATTAACCTGAATTTTAATTTATTAATTTGAGTGATGGTGAAGCTATACCCGAAAATACTATTGCTATCTAGTCTAACAATTTCTAATTCAAATGGATAATTTGGATAGGTTTCGGTTTCAAGAATTCTTCCTTTACGAAAAAATGAATACTGGTAATTTAATCTTTCGGCAGCTTTATATAATAAAGTACGCGATTGAATGACATACGTTTCTGATTGGATTTTATCCTTACGGTCGTAATAACTATTGATGTTGATTAATTCAGAAATCTCCGTTTTTTTATCGTCGTATTTTAATAACGCTGAGGTTTCATAAACAGAAGGAGTGAATCGAAGATATACAAACGCCCAAATTATACCAATAAATACACATCCAGCTATCCAATACCACCTACTTAGTACAATTCTAAGAATACGGTTGTAATCTATTTCTTGAACGCTTGTTTTAAAAGTTTCGGGGTTTGCTTGCGCCATTTAATTTATCTTGATGTTAACGTTGCAACAATTGCAATGGAATTAACAACAAGAAGTAATGGCTGTAACATAGTACCGATGGCATTGGTCGGTTCAGAGATTTCATAAACTCTCATCGCATCTACTATTACAATATCATTATCCTGAATCATTAATTCCGAATAACGCAATATACCAACTTTTCTTAAATCTACTATAATTATTTGTGGGTTAGAAGGATCACCACGTATGATTCTAATTGCTTTCTTTTTAGCATGTGATGTTAACCCACCTGCCTCAGAAATTAAATCAATCAAAGAAATATTATCTCTATCAATCAGGAATTTACCTTGGCGGCCTACTTCACCAAACACATTTACTTTTATACTTACTATTGAAACCTCTATAATTGGGTTATTTAATATGGTAGAATATAATTTCTCTAGTTTTTTAGATGCCTCTTCTCTGGATAATCCTGAAATTTGAACTTTACCAACTAATGGCATATTAGTAAACCCATTTACATCCACAACATAGCCAGCTTCTACAGCTGGATTTGATTCTAAATTAAATGTACTTTTAGTTAAATCGTAGTTGTTAAGAAATTTAACCGCAATACGATCACCCGATTTAATTTTATGGCTATAAGACGATTCTACACTGTCGCGCTTATTGATTACAAAAACCTCTGGCATGCTCCTAGGAACATCGTAGGTAATTAACATTTTATTTGATTTTTTTGTAGAACACGAACTTAAAACAACTGTTGTGATCAACAATACCAATACAGAGAATTTAGAGAATTTCATTAATGGATAGATAAATTTTTAGATAAATACGTTTCTTGCTTACTAAAAGTTTTGTTGTTGTAATAAATTTAATTTCGACTCCATTAATCAATCTGCTTTAATTGATACAATTGCAAAGATAATTATTTTTTTACTAAAAAATCACCTGCTCCGAATAATTTATGCTTAACCACCCTTTTTGTACTTATATCATATTTGTTCTGCTAACCTTTAATAACGCATATATTTAAACATTTTAAACTACAAATTGTTTAGTTTATTTTTGAAGTGCCTCTAAGCTAATGTTTTCATCCCCAGGCTTATAGTCTAAATAGGTGATAATAAATTGCAACATTTCGTCTTTTGTACTCATACTACCCATCTTTTCTCCAACCCATTTTGGGGGTGAAAATGGGTTAAAGGGGTTATTTCGGGTATTATCAAAGGTAGCTTTTATGTAAATCGTACTTCCTTTCGGTACTTTAATCATTTTTTTAAAGGTATAAAAGTATTGCCACCTAAAATCCCATTTGTTTATCTTTATAAGTGGAATCGTTACACCCTCTGCATCAACTACATAAGCAATGAACGTCTTTCCCAATAGATGCATATGTGGATTTATAGTCACAATTGATATATCATTTTGAACCGTATACTTTGAGGTAAATGTTTTAATTGAATCTGGCGGTATCATTAAAGCTGGTTCTATTTTAGATACTCCGTAAGTGCCTAATTGAAACTCTCCAAATTTCCTGTCAGGTGCCGATTTTGCAAAAAACACATTAAAGTAAGATTCGTCAATTTCATTTTTAGGACTTGGCCCATAATGAATATCGTTTAATAATAGGGCTCCCTTTTTTTTCATTTCAAATCCTCCAATCCCATCTGGATAAATGGGAGGTATAACCCCAGGGAGGTAATTGGTAGCAGATGGAATTCGCATAGGAAAGCTACCATCATCATTTGCTATTTTCAATCGGTCCCAAACTGTTTTTTCATCTGTTTCGTAATTATTAACAAAAAAAGCTCCTTCATTTACATTTTTTTTCTTTCCATCATCATAAACCACCATATACCCATTTACATGGTGAACTCTTTTCCTATTACCTGGTACAAATTCAATAGTCTTTACATATTTGTTTTCTGGAATTTCATATGGGATTTTCATTATTACATAATGATCTTTATTATTCCCCTCTATTTTATAAGGTTTTGGTAGTTTAATTACTAAATCTGGTGTTCCGAGTTGCGATCCTCCTGGGAATTTTGGAGGAGTCTTTCTGTTATTTTCTTCTCCTTCTTTACCCCCTTGCTCCACCCATTTTTTTATCAACTCTTTTTCTGTATCAGTTAAATAAAGCTCCCCAACAAAAGACGAGTATGTTCTATCTGCTGGCCATGGTGGCATATAACCGCTATGAGTTACCTTCGCAATGGTTTTTTTTCTTCTGTATACATCATTATAATTCAATAAACTAAATGGGCCAGATTCACCTGGTCTATGGCAGGTTGCACATTTATGATAAATAATTTCGGCAATGTGTTCATTAAAAAAAACCTTTTCTGGAATCTTTTCCGATGAAATACTTTGTGTTTTTATTTGATCAGAATTATTACAAGAATAAAAAAGTGTCGACAAAAGTATAGTCGAAAATAAATAGGCTATAATTCTATAAAACATCCTACAGCTTTTGATTTTTGAATTTTAATCTTCTGGTTATTTAAAAATTGACTAATTGCACTATCAGCATAATTTATAGTGGCAGACTGCCTAATAAACTCATTATCGAAAGCCCTATTATCAATTGCTCCTTGATACAATACTTTACTATTTTTATCTAGTAAAAAATATTCTGGAGTTATACTTGCATTTAATTTACTTACTAAAAGACCAGTTGTATCTAACAGTACAGGGAAATCTATTTTAAAAGTATCAACAAATGCTTTTACTTCTGCTTTACTAAACAAACTGCCGGGAATTACAATGTATGTGGCTAACTTGGCCGAGGTGTACTTTTCGTGCAATTTATTTAATTCTAAAATTGAACCTTCACTTAAAGGACAACCTGGAGCAAGAAACACGATGGCATTTAATTCATGGTTTTTAAATGTAAGATTAGAAAACTCATCTCCATTTATAGTGGCTACAGTCCAATCTGGTGTAGTACACGAAATTTCAAGCACAACAAATAAAAACAGCACACTAAAATTAATTACTCTTTTCATTTCAGTTTCTCGTTATTAACATGCCTATCCGAATCGCGATTTGTTTTCTTTATCAAATTTTTCTCCAATGCTTCAGTTAAATTTACTCCTGTTTGATTTGCCAAACAAATCAAAACAAATAACACATCTGCCAGCTCATCTCCTAACTCCTTATTCATATCGGATTCTTTAAAAGATTGCTCACCATATTTTCTTGCAATAATTCTTGCAACCTCACCTACTTCTTCTGTAAGCATAGCCATGTTGGTAAGCTCATTAAAATATCTTACACCAGTGGTTTGTATCCAATTGTCTACAATTTTTTGCGCCTCGTCAATTGTCATAATTTCTGTATTAATGTCGTGCTTTATCGTTTGTATCCATAATGATCGTTACAGGACCATCGTTTAACAAGCTAACTTTCATGTCGGCTCCAAAAACACCAGATTCAATTTTCTTGTTTACCAATAAAGATAGTTCAGTTTTCATTAATTCATACAATTCATTCGCTTGTTCTGCTTTTGCAGCATTTATAAAAGAAGGCCTGTTGCCCTTTTGTGTTTGAGCAAATAAAGTAAACTGACTAATTAACAATATCTCTCCATCAATATCTACTAATGATTTATTCATCAAACCCATATCATCTGAGAAAATTCTCATGTTAACAATTTTTTGAGCAAGCCATTTCACTTCAACACTTGTATCTGCAGACTCTACCCCTAATAACACCAAAAGGCCGGAATTAATCCGACCTTTTAAACTATTTTCTACTTCAACAGAAGCGTTTGTAACTCGTTGTAAAACGGCCCTCATACTTATGGTAGTAATGCTTTAAAGTTTGCATATTCTGCGTCAAAAGTTCCAGTACCTGTACACCCTTCTGATATCTTTTTAGCATTAATATTTTCAATTCTATTGTCTGGGCAAGGGTGTGTGCTAAAGAATTTTTGGAGCCCACCACATTCTACTCCAGATGCTTCTAGTTTTACAAAAAAACCTGCTGCACCTGCAGCGTTATAACTTGTTGGACATAAATATTTCACCGAATATTCATCTGCTTCTTTTTCATGCTCTCTAGAATTTTTTAATTGATACATTCCACTAGCTATCTGGCTAATGCTTGCTAAATCTTTACCAAGAACTACATTCAATAACAATTCTACTCCATACTGAGCTTGCATTGATCTACTAGTATGTCTACGATCTGCATGTGCCATTTCATGTCCTAATACTCCTGCTAATTGATCCTTAGAATCTAAATATTTTATAATACCTGTATATACGTAAATGTATCCTCCTGGAGTACAAAATGCATTTAAAGTAGTATCGCTTTTTATAATTTTTAATCTCCAACTAAAATCATCCTTGTAAATTACTTTTCCTGATGCTAAAATTTGATTTCTGATAGCATATAAATACTGATATACTGCAGCATTACTTGCAGAATCTAGCACTGGGTATTCAGTTGGTTTACTTTCAATTTCAGCAGCAACTTGCGCTCCCAAAGTGCGATCGTCTGAAATACTAAAAAAGGGAACAAACGGAGTATCTTTCTTACAAGAATTAAAGAATATTATGGTAAGAAGAAGTAGAGAGATTGATAATTTAATACGCATAGGATTAATGTGTTAATATGTTAATGGGATAATGTGTAATATGTTAATGTCTATTGTCTTCGTCCGCTAAGATACTTAAATAACTCTCATACCTAATCAATGAAATTTTATTTTCATCGACCCCTTGTTTAATAGCGCATCCGGGTTCGTTTGTATGGGTGCAATTATTGAATTTACACCCCTTCATCAAGGCT
>CALRIM020000158.1:0-7164 GCA_943360385.1 Rhizobium sp. Q54
AAATTTCTGCTTATTGCTTGCCTCAGTTTGTATCTAAAGATCATAAACTGTATAATGTAAAAAACGAATACAATGGTGTAGTATTAGAATCAGCTTTTTCAGAAAGCCAGGTATTTATTGGTAAAGGAGCAGGGAGTAACCCAACTGGCTCTGCTGTATTGTCTGATATTGCAGCACTTAGATATAACTATCAATATGAATACCGAAAAATTGATCAGAATATAAATTTAAGTTTGGAAGAAAATATTATTGTTCAATTATACGTGAGATATCCAAGTAGTTATAATATTGACAAAACCATTTTCAAAAACATTTTAGAGGAACACAAATCAGAGCATTTTAGTTACCTAATTGCAGATGTTGCGTTGGAAGATGTAATTAAATCGGATTGGATTGGTAATGCGGCGGTAAATATTATTCAGCTATAGAGTCCTCTGCCTCCATAGCGCCATCTAAAAGTAAAAAATATGAGCAAATGAACACACAAGCACATGAGCAAATGAACAAAAGTCCTATATTTGCCCTATAGTAATCATCAAAAAAGTAATCAATAATGAACAAGTTTGGAGTAGTCGTTTTTCCAGGATCTAATTGTGATCAGGACATGGTTTATGTGTTAGAATCCATTATGGGGCAGAAAGTTGTAAAACTTTGGCATAAAGACCACGATTTACAAGGATGTGATTTCATTGTTTTACCAGGCGGGTTTTCTTATGGAGATTATTTAAGATCTGGTGCAATTGCTAGATTTTCGCCAATTATGCAAGAGGTAGTATCTTTTGCCAATAAGGGTGGAAATGTGCTTGGTGTTTGTAATGGTTTTCAAATATTAGCAGAGGCTGGCTTAGTACCAGGAGCTCTGTTACACAACGATTCTCGTAAATTTATTTGTAAAAATGTGTACTTAAAATCACAAACTACAAATTCATTAATTACTTCTCAAATAGACCCTAATGCAGTGCTTAAGATTCCTATTGCACATGGAGAAGGAAAATACTTTGCATCAAACGATATAATAAAATCTTTAAACGATAATGATCAGGTTCTGTTTAGATATTGTGATGAAAATGGCAATATTACTCCAGAATCTAACCCCAACGGTGCTATAGAAAACATTGCTGGAGTTTGTAATAAAGACAGAAATGTTTTTGGAATGATGCCACATCCAGAAAGAGCAGCAGATGGAGAACTTTCTAATATCGATGGTAGAATATTGTTTGAGTCAATTTTAGCATTGACAGTTTAGCTCATCTCGATTTATCGGGACGGGCACACTAGCACACTAGCACATGAACTTGGTAATCGACAAAGGCAATACCCTTATAAAAGTCTACATATTTAATGGCGATAAAATTGTTGCACGTGCTAAATTCGAATCATTGGATGTGTTCTTGTTGGATAAAATTTTCAAAGAATATGCTATTGATGCAAGCATCTACTCACATGTAGGTAATTCTGATGAAGAAAATGTTGCGTTTTTAAGTGCTCATTCAGAGTTTATCAGTTTTAACTACTTAACATCCCTCCCTTTTACCAATAAATATAGTAGCCCAAATACATTAGGTCTTGATCGGTTGGCTTCGGTTTGCGCTGCTTATCAGTTATTTCCAAATTCTCCAGTACTCTGTATTGATATGGGAACATGTATTACCTATGATTTTATTAATCAAAAGGCAGAATATCTGGGTGGGGGCATTTCGCCAGGTGTTCAAATGAGATTTAAAGCGTTGAATACTTTTACTGCTCAATTGCCGTTAATTCAGCCTGATGCTAGAAAACCAAGTTTAATTGGTGACAGTACGGAGAATTCAATAAAATCTGGAGTAGTAAACGGGGTGATTCAAGAAATTTTGGGAATAATTGGGGCATATGAGTACCAATTTCCCAGATTACAAATATTAATGTGTGGTGGTGATCTAGCATTTTTTGATACTCAGGTTAAAAATAGCATCTTTGCGCGTCCGGATTTGGTCGCGGAAGGCTTAAATACGATATTGCATTATAATGTTCAACATAAATAAATTAGTAGTAATTACACTTACTTTAGTTACTGTAGCAAACGTTAGTTTGGCGCAAAATGTAACAAGTACACCTTATTCTCAATTCGGATTAGGACAATTACAAAAAAACACCTCTGTAATAAATTTAGGTTTGGGTGGAATTAGTAATGGTATCCGTATGGATAATGCTATTAATAGTCAGAATCCAGCATCTTACTCAGCTCTTCAATACACAACCTTTGAAGTGGGAGCATTTGGTAATTTTCTAAAATTAGAAAATTCTACAGGCACAGCCTTTAGAAATAATGCGGCCTTGAGTTATTTGAAAATAGGATTCCCCATTTCACAAAAAATTGGAGCAAGTTTTGGTTTAATTCCAGTTTCTGGTATGGGATATGAATCTAAAATTAGTTCTACCTTATTAGATACTCCAGTGACTCAAATTTTTAAAGGAGATGGTGGTATTAATCAATTTTACCTTGGAGGTGCTTATAAAATAAATGAGAATCTTAGTATTGGAGTAAATGCTTCTTACATATTTGGAACTTTAGAACGTTCTAAGTCAAATGAATTTCCAGACTCTCTTGGTTTTTTAAATGTAAGGCAAACAAACTCAACTTATATAGGTAGTTTATTTTTTAATTATGGAATTCAATATAAAAAGGATTTACAAGAAGACAGATATCTTATTGTTGGTTTAAATGGAAATCCTGGCTCGAATTTATCTGCCACAAAAAATACAGTTTCTACGAGATATTATTATGTAAGTTCTGCGGAGAGAACAATAGATACTACACAGAAGAGCGATGATGAAAAAGGTAAAGTGTTTTTTCCAATGGTTAACTCAATTGGGTTTTCCTATGGTAAAAAGAATCATTGGATGTTTGGATCTGATGTAACCTTAGGGCAGTGGTCGACTTTAAAATTGTTTGATGTAAATCAAAATTTGAAAAATACATTCGACCTAAGTGTAGGTGGGGCTATCACTCCAGATTATATGGCGGTTGGGAATTATTTTAAGGCAATAGAATATAGATTTGGGTTCAATTATAGCCAATCGTATGTTAATATAGTAGGTGAAGATATTAATCAAATGTCTGTTTCTTTAGGGTTTGGAATGCCACTTCCTAAAACAAAATCACGAATTAATTTAGCATTAGAATTTGGGCAGAGAGGTACTACTAATTCAGGTTTAATTAAAGAGAATTTTATGGGTGTACATGCAGGATTTAATTTCTGTGATAAATGGTTCATTCAATCGAAATATGACTAAGTCTCGTAACTCGTATTTCGTATTTCGTAACTCGTGTATATTATCGATTACTTTTTCTTTTTTACGAGTTACGAGTTACGAACTACGAGCTACGTTAATAATTTTAGTAATAGGTCTAAGTTTTTCAAGTTGCGAAAACGACTTATCCAAAGTGGAAAAAATCGCAACAAATGAAATCAGTTTACCCATTGAAACGAGTAAAACAGTTGAGCTAATTTACAGTGATTCATCAATTGTTAGGGCTAAACTAAACACTCCAATTTTAAAATTTTATAAAGTTGCCAATGCCTACCATGAAATGCCAGAAGGGTTATATGTGGAGTTTTATGGGCCTAACAATATTATAGAGAGTACTTTAAGTGCAAAGTATGGAAGGAAATTTCAAAATCAAGGTATTATTGAAGTGAAGGATAGTGTAGTTGTTATAAATAATAAAGGAGAGCGATTAGATACAGAGCGGCTAATTTGGAATGAGAAGACTAAGAAGATTTATACAAACAGTTTTGTTAGAATAACTACTCTAAAAGACGTGATGTTTGGAGAGGGGATGGAAGCGAACCAAAATTTCACTAATTATAAGATATACAAGTATAAAGGAAGCGTAAGTTTAGATGAAACCAAACAGTAAATTTCAGGAAAATATGTGGCTTGTGATATTTATGGGATGTCTATTAACAACCATATATGTGTATTTAGCCCAAAAGGTAGTATATAAAGACTTCATTCCCATGACGTTAGCGACTATATTCTCCGCTTGGCGCTTCTATTCAATCCGTAAAAAAAGGATTTCCTAAGAAGATAAAAATTTGTATTTTGCGCCTCCTTGTAGGGGAATGGCTATCTATTAACGATATATAGCTGTTATTTAACATTTACAATTTAAAATTTACAATTAATAATAGGTATGGGATTAATGAATTCAATGCGCAATAGAGGCGGACTATTAGTAGGAATAATAGCATTCGCAATTGTGGCATTCTTAGCTGGTGATGTTCTGATTTCAGGACGAAATATTTTCGGTGGTGCACCAAAAGAAATTGGTTTGATTAACGGAAACAAAGTTGAAATTGAAGATTTTCAATCTAAACTAGATGCAAATACAGAACAGTACAAAAAAAGTACTGGTCAAAGTAATTTGAATGAGAGCATGACTGGTTACTTAGTTGATCAAACATGGAATCAAGTTGTTTATGATGAAGTAATGAAAGATCATATTGCTAAATCAAACATTAAAGTTTCTCCTGAAGAATTATTTGATATGGTTCAAGGATCTAATCCACATCCAGAAGTACGTCGTGCATTTACGAATCCACAAACTGGAACTTTTGATCCAGCTCAAGTATTAAATTTCTTGAAAACAATGGATACACAAGATCCAAGTGGAGAGACGCGTAAGCAATGGTTGAATTTCGAAAAAGCAATTCAAGAGGAGCGTGTTCGTCAGAAATATATGAATGCGGTTAAAGCTGGATTTTATGTTCCTTCAGCATTTGCAAAAGCGGATTACATGGAAAAAAACAAGACTGCTAATGCAACTTACGTAGTTTTAGATTATACTTCTATTTCAGATTCTGCAGTGAAAGTTTCGGAGTCGGATATCAATAACTATTATAATTCACATAAATACAAGTATAAACAATCAGAAAACACTAGAAGTTTTGATTATATTTCTTTAGATATTGTTCCTTCTAAAGAAGATACAATTGAAACTAAAAAATGGATTGATGAGCAATATGTAGGATTACAAACCTCTACTAACGATTCTTCTTATGTAAATTTAAATGCTGAAACAAAATATAATGGTGCTTATGCTAAGAAAGGTGAATTGCCTGCTTCTATAGATACAATTATGTTCAGCAAGCCACAAGGCTTTATTTATGGACCATACATTGATGCAGGTTCTTATAAAGTGGCGAAATTAATTGGTATTAAGAGCTTGCCTGATTCAGTTCGCGCTCGTCATATTTTAATTCCGATAACTACTTCTCAAGAAGCAGCTAAAAAAACAGCTGATAGTTTAAAAGATTTGGTTAGTAAAGGAGCAAATTTTGCAGCTTTAGCAATGCAATATTCTACAGATGGATCTAAAGGACAAGGTGGAGATTTGGGTTATTTTGATAATAAAAAGAACGTTGCTCCATTTAGTGACTTCTGTTTTCAAGGAACAAAAGGAAAAATTGGAGTTGTGTTAACTCAATTCGGATACCATGTAATTGAAATTACAGATCAAAAGAATTTTGGTAAACAAATTACAGTTGGTGTTATAGATCGTTCTATTACTCCTAGTAATTCTACAACTCAAGCATTATTTAGTAAAGCAAACACTTTATTATCTAGTATTGAATCTTCTAAGGATTTCGATAATTTGAAATTAGATCCAACTTTTAGTAAAAGAGTTGCTGATGATATAAAACAAACTGATCGTTTCGTTGCAGGTATAGAAAGTCCAAGAGAACTAATTCGTTGGGCGTATAAAGCAGATGTAGATGATGTTTCTCCATTATTTGAAGCAGGTAATAAATACGTGTTTGCTCGTTTAACAAAGGTTAAAAATGCAGGTACTGTGCCAATGGAATATTTAAAAACAGAATTAGAAGCGGCAGCTCGTAAGGAGAAAAAAGCGGAAATGTTAAAAGAGAAATTAACTGCTGCAATGTCTGGTGCTTCAACCATTCAACAAGTTGCACAAAAATCTGCATCGGTGGCAACACCTGCAACAGGAATGACTTTTGCATTCCCAGTAATTCCTGGTGTATCTAGAGAGCCAGAACTTATAGGAACTGTTTTTGGTTCTGAAAAAGGTAAGTTACTTGGTCCAATTGCAGGCGAAAGAGGTGTTTATGTTATTTCCGTAGATAATTTTGTGGATGCGTTGCCTTTACCAGATTATACAGAAAATAAAAACAGCTTATATAATAACAATAAAAGTAGAGTTGATAACGAATTCTTAGAAGGATTGAAGAAATCGGCTAAGATTGTTGATAACCGTATTATGTTCTATTAATCGCAAAGGACATATAGAACGCAAAGGAAGCCTCATCGGAAGATGGGGCTTTTTTGTTGAACTGCTGGACTATTGGACTGCTGGACCTCTTGATAATTGGATTATTGATTGTTTTTTCTAATTGTTGATTGTAAAGAGCGAATCATTTTTTGAATTCTAATTACTTTATTATTTAAATCATCTGATTCATCAGCATTAATATACTCTATTTCTTTACAGACCGTTAAAAGTGAATCAAGTTCACATGATGAGCCATATGCGACGGAAAGAAAATAAACAAATTCTTTTTGACTTAATCTCCCACTTCCTTCTGCAATATTTGAAGAGATGGATATTGTACTTCGTTTTATTTGGTCCGTTGCTCCATACCTATCTTCTTTTGGGAATTTTTTCACTAATAAGAATATATCCTTAGCTAAATCTATTGCCAACTTCCAAACCGTTAGTTCTTTGTAATTATTCATAAAACAAAGCTGATTTAGAAAATTCGATTCTACAACTGCATATTTGCAGGATTATATATCATCCAAAAACCAATTATCCAGCAGTCCAATAGTCCAGCAGTCCCAAAAAACAATTACCTTTACCAAATGTATTATAGTGGGTGAATTATATACAAAATACATAAACCTATTTGAATTTAATACGAGCACATGAGCCCCCTCAACTTCGCTTCGCTGCGTTCGGGGACCAGTAATTAAAGAACAAATTAATGGACATAGTTAATAAAGTGGCCCAAAGCGGCCTGATAAGCTTCGATCTAAGCAACTACTATCATAAGGGTGAGCGAGTGCTTTATGATATAAAAGATAATCTGTTTCAAGGCTTGATGTTGCGTGAAAAGGACTTCAGAGAGTTTATAAAGGGGCATGATTGGAGCATATATG
>CALRIM020000159.1:0-7100 GCA_943360385.1 Rhizobium sp. Q54
CGAGGATTGATTTTAAAATCAGGATTTCCATCTACAATATTAGAATCTAATTTATATCCAGAAGCTAAATCAATATTTACAAAAGGTTTTTGCTCTGATAACTCATTAAATGATTTAACTACACTATATGCTAATGAATCTCCATCATAATCAACAGCACTCCAATCAAGTGTATGATTTACACCAACCCCTAATAAAGGAATTGGTTTTATATTGAAAACTGGTGAAGAATTATACCTAGTCGGTGCTGTTGCATCCAACCTTGGAAAATCCATTGTAAATGTTATTCCATAGGCATCAGAAGCTCCCTTCATGTTTTTTATTCCTGGAGCTCTACAACAATTTGTTGCACTCACATAATAATTATTTATATCGTTTAAATTCGAATAATTGATAGCTGGACTTTCAAAAAGACCATACTCTAATGTAAATCCATCTACCGGTGGAAAACAAAATGTGCTTGGAGCTGAATAATAGGTTTGAGGATTTATTTTTGTTACTGTAAATGTCCCAACCAAAATATTAAATTCGTTCGAATAAACATTAAACGTTATACTAGCTGGCATCGGATTACCAGAGAGATCTCTGTAAATCTTCATTCTCCATTTGTAAGAGTCTGTTGCTGCTCCATTAGAAGTTTTAATATTTAACAGGCTCATTTCATAGCCTTGAATATGCGATGCTTGAACAGATACTAGTACTAAATGCATCAAGATGAAAATTAACAATAGTTTTTTCATAAATAATCTCTTAGTCAATTGCATGATTACAAAACCTATGCCAATCCTAATCTGAACACATGCGGATTTCGATAAATACCAGTCTATCGGTAGAGAGGTTAATCCTTAATTAACTTTTTGATGATAGTTCCTACACTTTTTTATCAATCATTATTGTTGCTTATGTGTAGCGCGAAGGATTGCAAAAATAGATAGTAGTTGCGCATTTGCTCGTGTGCTCGTGTGCTTGTGAAGGGCTGGATGTTCATGACTAAGAATTTTAACTTAGGCATTTATTTCACAACCACTTCAAAATTCCTAATATATTCTTCGCATACAATTTGAATGATATAAATTCCTGCAGCTAAATTATGTTCGAGTTGTAACGATGGAGAAACGTTAGACGATTGAAGAAGCATGCCTTGATTATTGTAAATGTTGACGTATTTAGCAATGTGTTTGGGGTCGTATAGTGTAAATTTTTCGTTTACTGAAATTGGATTGGGATATAATTTTAAAACGTTTTCTGTATTGGGTAAGGTTGTAATTCCTGTTACATCTTTGCCTGCCACGCTAATATTATCAATATAAATATTATTTCCATAGTGTCCTATGTTTCTAAAAATAAGGGTTACTTCTTTGTTTCCAAAAAGAGTAGTTAGGTCAACACTATCAGTTCTCCATTCATCTATTTTAGGTGTAAAAAAACGATTTGTATCGGGTGCTGTGCTCAAAGTGGTGCCTCCTTTAGCGTAAACAAGGGAAGTACTATTGCCACAGTCTGTTGACACCAAAATTTCTAACGTATCAGAATATTGGGGATTGTATTGAGCATAGGCTACATCAAATTTCAACTGGGTTTGTTTTATCTTTTCAAGATTCAATTTAAGGCTCATATCATACCCCTTCATACCATTGGCATCGAATATAAAATTTTTGAATACAACACAACCCTCACTTTTACCAAATGCGCCAAGTGTTTTATTTTGTTTCCATTGTTCACCGGGTAATGATTTTGCAATTTTAAAACCATCTGGTGGAAAGTCATTTTCAAATCCTTCTGTTATTGTTTTAGGTAGGTTGGCAGATGAATTAATATCAATATATATTGTATCTATATCGCTTATATTATTAGCATTCGTTACATTTAATATTACCTTTTTTATACCTACAGAATTGAATATAACTTTAGGATTACGCATGTTAGAAACATTCGGAAATCCATCTTCAAAACTCCAACTCCATGTTGCATTTTTATGATTGAGGATGGAATAATCTTCAAAATAAAACGTATCCATTTTGCCGCAATCAACAGCTAAGCTAAGCTTATCTGCCATTGCTTGGGCAACCGGTGCTGTTGGCTCTTCTTCCAATACCGTTTCCCAAATTCCTATTCCCGATGGTGCAAATCTAATCTTGCCATCTCTATAAAAAGGGAATGATTTTAACTTCGACTTAGTAATTGTGGGTAATCCTTCATTTACTTGTTGCCAACCTGTAGCGTTGTTTTTATAATAAACAGATTTTGATGTAAACACATACATTCCTCCATTTGTATTGGGTATAACAACAATATCACCAATGCTTTCATTTGCAAACATTGGTGTTGGAATTTGAGTCCATGTTAACCCTCCATCAATTGTTTGATATACTCCTCCTACCCGACTAGCTACAACCAAATGATTTACATTTTTTGCATCCAATGCAAGCATCAATTCACTTCCATTTCCGCTGGGGAAAGTAGTTATCTGCCAATTAATACCGCCATCTGTAGTTTTGTAAATTACTCCTGAAACGTTTACATACATCACATTGGAATTAGATCTACCAATTTCAATGTGCAACACTTTATTCCCAAAATCTTTCACTGATTTAAATGAAAGTCCTCCATCTGAAGTTTTCCAAAGTTTATTCTCATTCCCTACAAATGCTATGTTATAACAACTAGGCAAATATTCAATTTCACTAGAGCCACCTGGTAAAAGTTCTTCATTTGGTGAAATTTCAAATGAACCTTGCTTCACCACTTCGCCAACTCCTAAATGCAAAGGCAAGGTTGCTGCTCCGATATCTGAGCAATATACATTGCGATTGACACCTGGATTAACATACCCTGTAGGAGCTTCGCCTCCACCAATACTTATGAAGTTGCCTGAACCATAATTTTCATGAAAACCTATATTCCCATTATGATAACTGCCCCCTATGAGCACATCTTCATTCCACCCACTGCCTAAACCCCAATAGTCTGTAACATAAATTCCATGATTTTTAATTTTAGGTTGACTTGAAAAAAAATCATTCGATAAATAAATTCCTCCATCTGTAGATATCCAATAGGTATTTCCAAATGCTCTAAAATCTTGCATGTCTACATGAATATAAATCTTACTCGATGCATACCCTCCAATTGGCTCAAAACTCAAGCCTCCATCAATACTTTTCCACAAGCTGGTTCCTCCAACTAATATTTCATTGGGGTTTGTATTGGAAGCCATTATTGCACAATTATAAAATCCCTGATGATGACCTCCATCTACATCTGCGCGTGCCAAATTAAGGTGAGAACTAGAATAGGGCCCACCTGCAGGTGCATTGGTTATCCCCCAAGTATTTCCTCCATCATTACTTTTATATAAACCAATATAACCTTCATCCCCGGCTTTCGACTCTCCTATTAAATGGGCATAAACTCTATTGGTATCGGCAGTGGTAACAGCTAAACGTCCACCCAAATCAGTTCTGTTAGAATCAGTTGAACTATACCATCCAATATCTTTAATATTCCATGTAATCCCTTTATCCGTAGATTTTAAACATTGTAAAATATTTAAACTAGTGTTGTGTTTTAATAAAAACAATGTATTTGGATTTAACGGGTTTGCTTTTATATCATAACAAGCACTCGAAAATATTTTTTCGAACGAAACACCTGAGTTGGTACTTTTATACAAACCTCCACCCGTTACTCCAAAAACTATCTGTGTATCGGTTTTAAGGATAAGAATTTCATAGACTGCCTCCACGTCGGAACTATTTGCCCAACTCAATTGCCATGTCTTGCCCCCGTCCGTACTTTTACGAATTGAATTACCATTACCAGCAAAAATTGTATTAGGATTTAGGGGATTTACAGCTATTGAATATATGCCTGCATAGCCTGGGTAATTACTAATATATGCGGGGAAATTAACATTTGTTGCATTCCAAGTTGCTCCTGTATCTACACTCTTAAAAACGATGCCTGTTTCTGTGCCACCATACATTACATTTTTGTATAAATCGCATTGAGTTATACTATACACATTCGCTTGATATTTAGAGAAACTCCCATCTGCATTATGTGTTTGTATAGGACCTACTAACGACCATGAAGTTTTTGTTTTCTTACCATTTGCGTTTTTCTTATTATCGTCTATATAATTCGTTAAAACAGGTTTTGGAACCATAATATACCCCTCTTTGTTTATATAGGGTGATACTTCTTTCTTCCAATGTTTATAATATTGAGTATGATAATTTTTCAACGTTAGGTTTTGCGTCCTCCAGATGTTATATAATTTTGAAATCTCAAATACATTAGGCGAATCACTGTACATTTTTTGAGCCCATAATGGTGCATTTTTTATTTCGTATGGTGATGGTTTTTGAAGCATTTGGGCATCGGCAAATATTACCGATAATAAAATAAAACAAACAGGTAGTAAAAACCATTTTAAGGACTTCATATGAAATACAAAATGCTGGTTAAAAAATCTGTATGCTATCATTTTTTGTGAATAAGATTTTTGCTTCATTAAAAAATTACCATGCATTTACTTGTACTCCATATTTCATATAATGAGATATGTTAATACCGTTGATTATTTGAGAAAAAGTAATGCTGATAATCATATAAAAATAATAGTCAAAAAAACACTACTATTATCTTCATCATCAACATATTATATTTAGTTAAGTTAATGGGCAATGACTAAACTACAATAGTTATTATTCAAATCCAATAAGAATAAAACATTCCGTTTTTTTAATTTATGAATATGAAATTGAATTATAGATACAGGACGTGGGACGTGGGACGTGAGACGTGGGACGTGGGACATGGGACGTGAGATATGGGATTTGGGACTAAATTGTTTTTAGTTTATTTTTCATCTAGTCCCCATTCTCAGTTCACTACATTTATACATCCGCAGTCTGATTTATAAATCCGTTTAGATCCAACTTTTTGAAAACAATCTTTAAAAGGATAGGTATCATACCAATCGTAATAAGGTTTACGCCAGAAATGCGTAATCATCTGTAATCCCCACTTATCATACCATACCTTGTATGGTTTGTTGGTGATTTTAAATTCTGGAATTAGACCTTCTTTCATTCTTAATATTACCGATTCGTGGATGTTTAGTTTTCCGTTATTATAAGAATTGTTTGTTTGGTAATAGGTTACAATACTTCTGATTCTTCTTTTAGTAATAAACCTAAACCAAAATGTTTGCATGTTATGTATAGAAGAATACGGATAGGTGGTAAGGGTGGAATCTGTGGTATATAAATGTTGTATCTCTATACGAGACTTCATCCATAATAATGAATTGTTTCTAAGATCAGGAAGTTTTTTATGTCCTCCACCAACATCTGCATGACTACCATTAAACCAGACCTCATTAACAACATGCTGCTTACTGGGATCTATGGTTTTTAATATTTCGTTACTTGTAAGCAAAATTGGCGTGTAGATACGAGCTCTGTTATCGTCTAATGCTACCGCATGATATGCTTTATTAATATTACTTAATTGATTTAAATGCCATTTATTGGGTGCAGTAAAATTTTCTTCTAAATCTGGCCATCCAAAAGCCTCCACAGTATCCCATAATCCTAATAAATCTATTCTAGTTTTATTGTTGGTATCGATGGCAATAAGTTCTCCTTTTTTACTATGCTTTTTATTCCATTTACTAACAAAAGAATCTACTTCCTTTCGTCTTTCGGATACACTTAAATTCTTTCCTTTGTATTTTCTATACAGTTTTCTAATAATCTTTTTATGGTCGGATGAGTCTAATTTACTTAGGTCAGCAATCCCAAATACATATATCATATTAGAAACGATTCGAGCATTAAATGCTCCCCTGCTAAACCCAAAAATATTTAACGTATCTCCCTCTTTGTAATTATGAGCAATAAACAAATACGTTTCTACACTTCTGCGTTTAATTCCCCAGCCTGTAATCATTCCCAGAATTTTTTTATTTGCTCCAACACCCTCTATGTAATATTTCACTGTTGAGCCTGTATCGAGCGAATAGAGTTTAGATACATTTGTGTTCTTATTAATTTTGCATCGTTTTAAATGAGGCTTATTACTAGTTCCATCCATGTATATGCTCAGCACTTTGTGTGATTTTGTACTTGAATTGCTTGGGCTTGGGATTTGTATTATTTTACATGCTATACAATTTGTTAGTACAATACATAGCAAAATATAATTCAGTATTTTCATTTAACTTGATTTTTAGGGTTAAACACATAGATGAATTAATTACAATTTAAACATTATAATTATAATCCTAATAGTTTATAGTTATAATCCATACAACATGACCAAAGTCATTCCTTACCTCCTAGCAGCTCCTTACCTTTGCTGCTATCATGATTCAGAAGAAAATTGAAGTACTTGCCCCAGTGGGGAGTTTAGATTGCTTACAGGCCGCTATAAATGCGGGGGCGGATGCTATTTATTTTGGGGTGGAGCAACTCAATATGAGAACTAGGTCCTCTGCTCCCATTGTATTAAGCGATATTGAGAAAATTAGTGCAAAATGTAAGGCTGCGAATGTAAAAGCATACATCACCCTAAATACGGTAATGTATGAGCACGATATGAATTTACTTCAAACCATATTGAATGAGGTAAAAAAACATGAAATTGATGCCGTTATTGCATCGGACTTTGCGGTGATGCAGTTCTGCAAACAAATGAATATTCCTTTGCATATTTCTACCCAAGCCAATGTGAGTAATATTGAGGCGGTGCAATTCTTTGCGAGCTTTGCCGATGTTATTGTATTGGCAAGAGAGCTTACCTTAAAACAAGTGGAATACATCAACAAAGAAATTATAAGAAGAGATATTCGTGGGGTTTCGGGTGAATTAATAAAAACAGAACTCTTTGTGCATGGTGCTTTGTGTATGGCTGTTTCGGGTAAGTGCTACTTAAGTTTACACGAACAAAATGCCTCAGCGAATAGAGGTGCTTGTGTACAAAATTGTAGAAGATCTTACAAAGTTATCGATGTAGAATCGAACGAGGAATTGCTAATAGACAACGAATACATTATGTCGCCCAAAGATTTATGTACCATCCATATTCTCGAT
>CALRIM020000160.1:0-7009 GCA_943360385.1 Rhizobium sp. Q54
CTATAAATTCTCCTTTCAAAAACTTCTGATAACCTGCAATTGCAATCATTCCGGCATTATCAGTGCAATATTCAAAAGCTGGAATGTAAATTTTCCAGTTGTTTTTAATCGCAAATTCTTGTAATGCATTTCTTAATCCAGAATTTGCAGAAACACCACCAGCTATAGCAATTTCGCTAACCCCTAAATGTGAAGCGGCGGCTTCTAATTTATTTAACAATATACTAATTATTCTTGATTGAATGGATGCACATAAATCGTTCATATTTTCTTCAATAAAATTGGCATTGGCTTTTGTTTCTTTTTGAAGAAAATAAAGAATTTGTGTTTTTAATCCAGAGAAACTAAAATCGAATCCAGGAATTTGTGGTTCTGTAAATTTAAATCTTGAAGGATTACCATTCTGTGCATGTTTATCTATTAAAGGCCCCCCTGGATATGGCAATCCAAGCATTTTTGCGGACTTATCAAAGGCTTCACCAGCTGCATCGTCTGTGGTTTCTCCAATAATCTCCATATCGAAATAGTCTTTCACCAATACAATTTGTGTATGTCCACCAGATACTGTTAAACACAAGAAAGGAAATGCTGGCTTAGGTTCATCTATAAAATGCGCTAACACATGAGCTTGCATATGGTTTATCTCAATAAGTGGGATATTTAATCCAAGTGCAAAAGATTTTGCAAAAGCTGTTCCTACAAGTAATGCTCCTAATAATCCAGGCCCACGAGTAAAAGCTACGGCATTGATATCATTTTTGCGTATTTTAGCGTTTTTGATAGCAGAATCTACCACCGGAATTATATTCTGTTGGTGTATACGAGAGGCAATCTCAGGAATTACTCCACCATATTGTTCGTGGATGGCCTGAGTTGCAGTAACATTAGATACTATTTGTCCATCAATACAAATAGAAGCTGATGTTTCATCGCAAGAGGATTCTATACCAAGAATTATATTTTGTTTTAACATATTTATTAACGCTGTATTATTAAAAAGTTTGCGAAAATATTAGCTTGGATACTAGGAAGCTTAATAAGCTTAATGCTTATTCTGTATTTTCTGTTTCGCTTACCAAGCGTGCAAACTTGGGTTGCCCAAAAAGCTGCGAATTACCTATCTTCTCAATTAAAAACAAATATAAGATTAAAAGGATTGGATATAGAGTTCTTTAAAACTATTGTGCTCGAGGATGTATTGATTGAAGACCAACACGCCGACACCCTACTCTCTGTTCATCAATTAAAAATAAACATTGGCCCAATTATTCTCGATAAAAATAAATTTACCCTAAACTCTATTGCGCTAATAGATCCCGTTTTTCATTTAAAAGTATATAAAAATGAGACAAACTCTAATTTGCAATTTTTACTAGATTATTTTGCCAGTCCTGCTGATACATCTCAGATTCCTACTGCCCCCATCGATCTTAAAATAAAAAGTTTGAAAATTAAAAATGCAGATTTTATTTATGATGATGCAAATTTACCAAACGAAGTGCCTAATGTAATGGACTATGACCATTTACATATTCGCAATTTCGATGCAGATTTTAAATCATTTTCTTTATGGCACGGGGAAATTCGTACCGAGATAAAAAAATTAAGTTTAAATGAAAAGTGTGGTTTTGTAATAGAACAGCTCAATGGAAATGTAAAATTTACAGATCAAGAAATTGAAATTGCAAATCTATTACTTGTTACTCCCCACTCTAATATTCACGACTATTACTCTATGAGATTCGACTCTTTATCTGATTTCGGCGATTATCTCAATAAAGTAAGAATGTATGCAGACTTTGATCAAAGCATCGTGTCGTTTAAAGATATTAGATACTTTGCTTCTGCTATAAGTAAGTATACTCAAGTGATGATGCTAAATGGGAAAATAAGTGGGACTGTAGCTAACTTAAGATCAAAAAACTTTCAACTATATACTGGTAAATCAACTAAGTTAGATGGTGAAATTTCAATAAAGGGACTACCAGATATCTACCATACCGATTTTTACGCAAAACTAAATCACCTTAATACAAATTATACAGACCTCACTGATCTATTGCGAGGTATAGACCAAGATTCTTCGGCAGCGGTTATTCCTATTGAACTTAACAATGCTGGTCAAGTAGAGTATGTTGGGTTCTATACTGGAACCGTTTTTAATTTCAAAGTGAATGGACAAGTGAAAACCGATATTGGAAATTTGGTAAGTGATATTCACATGGATATATTACCTAAGGTTCCAACCTATGATGGGACGGTTCAGGCTATTGGATTTGATCTTGGCAAACTGATTAAAAATAACATGCTAGGTCCAGCATCATTAACAGTAAAAGTTAATGGGAAAGGCTTTAATATTCAAGACCTGAAATCGACGATAGAAACCGACATCAAAAATATTGTTGTAAATAACTATTCATATAAAAACATAATTGGGAAAGGGAATATTTCTAGTAAGAATTTTATTGGAGATGTAACTATTGACGATGATCATATTGATTTAGACTTTAATGGTAGTGTTGATTTTAACGACATAAAGAATCCTGTATTCGATTTTAAAGCCAATGTTGAACATTTGGACTTGCATGCCTTAAACGTAACGAAAGATAGCTTAAACATAAAAAGCAAAATCAATGTAAACTTCATTGGAAAGAACTTAGATGATATTATTGGAAATCTTGTATTTACAGAGTCTACTATTGAAACAAAAAATAATACTACTTATACATTTCAGAATATAAATATAGAATCCAAGTTCGATGGAAAGGGTAAAAGTTTAAGCCTGAAATCTGATATAATTAATTGTGGAATAGAAGGTGAATATAAACTTAGCAGCATTACCTCTGCGGTAAAAAGTGTAGTAAAAAGATATTTACCAAGTTATAATTTAGGTAAAATAAATAAATACGAAGACCAAGATTTTAGTTTTTATGTAATTATTGGAGATGCTAAACCGCTAACAGATTTAATATATCCAGCACTTTCTATTTCTAAAAAAGCAACGCTTAGGGGGTATCTAAATACAAACAAAAATGTTTTAAGAGTAAACAGTGGTATTGATTTCATTAAATACGACTTTTTAAAATTAGAGAATTTAATAATCGACGGTGAGAACGATGAAAATGTATTTGATTTCAACATCGCCAGTAGCACAGCCTATATAAATGATAGTATAAATATTAATAATATTGCGATTGCAAATTCTATTAAAAATGATAGTATTCAATTTAACATAAAATTAGCAGACAAGGACAACCCAAATCAACTCGATTTAAATGGATTGTTTTCTATAAATAGTAAAAATCCAGTATTGCAATTCCTCCCATCAGAAATATTAATTGATAATCAATCGTGGTTATTAGAAGACAGTTTCCAGGTAGTATTTGCAAAGGATAAAAAAATATATGTGAGTGATTTTGAAATCGTAAATGGTGTACAAAAATTAAGTGCAAGAGGAATCTTATCGAAAGATTTTGACGATCAATTAACAATCGACATTCAGAATGTTAGCTTAACTAGTTTCAATCAACTCTTAAAAAAATACAGCGTAAATGTTCAAGGTGTATTAAATGCAAAAGCAAAAATAAATGGGGTATTAGATGAGGGTGTACTAATTTCTAATATTAATATTGGGAATATGGTTTATAATAATGACTCCATTGGGGATTTATTATTTAATAGCACGTGGGATCCGAAATCGGAGCTAATTAATTTAAATGGAAGTATTTTCAATAAACGATTAAAAACTTTTGGCGTTGCAGGTACTATTAGTACCTCTCGATCTAAAAACAGTTTAAATATTGATGTAGTGATGAATGAAACGGAGTTATCAGTAATTGAACCTTTCATCAACGAATATGTATCTAATGTTAGTGGAAAAGCGTCTGCTGACCTAAAGGTTCGAGGAAGTTTAAACCAACCTGCTATTAATGGATATTTAACCTTAAAAAACGCGGCATTAAAAATTAATTACCTAAACGCCGATTTGAAAATTTCCGATCAGATTAGATTATCGGAAAACAAAATTTTCATCAACAATATACAAATTAAAGACCCCGAAGGGAATAGAGCAAATTTAAACGGGATAATTACACATACCTATTTCTCTAAATTTAATTTAGATTTAAAACTGCAAGCCAGAAATTTACTTTGCTTAAACACCACTGCAAAAGACAACGAATTATATTACGGAAAGGCCTATAGCTCTGGAAGCTTTACTTTTAAAGGCCCTATAGAGGATATAAAAATAGACATCAATGCAAAAACCGAAAAAGGCACGAAGTTTTATATTCCATTAGATAATAACAATTCTATCTCGAAGCAAAACTACATTCGATTTGTAAGTGCAGATAGTACGCAAGATAAAAAAGAAGATTACAGAATTAATTTATCGGGAATTAGCATGAATATGAACCTTCAGGTTGATGAACAATCCGAGGTGTTTTTAATAATGGATCCAACTTCAGGAGAAATTATTAAAGGTACAGGAACTGCCGACTTACGTTTGGTAATTAATTCTTTAGGTACCTTTGAAATGTATGGAACTTATGAAACGGCTCAAGGTGAATACAATTTCATTCTGCAAAATCTCATAAGTAAAAAATTTAAAGTTGATAAAGGAGGTACCATACGTTGGAATGGAGACCCGCTAAAAGCAAAAATTAATTTCACCGCGGTTTATGAAACTCGCCCTCAAATTTCGCCACTTATCCTTTCTGCAAGCCCTAATGATACCAATACTTATACTTCTACTCAAAGAGTAAAAGCTGAATGTGTAATGAATTTGCGTAACGATTTAATGTCGCCTGATATTAGTTTCGGATTAAGATTCCCAGAAGATCAAAACTTAATGACAAAAGTTGGTGGTTATTTAGCCAATTCTGATAATTTAAATAATCAGGTAGCTAGTTTACTTGTATTCGGAAGATTTAGCAATACAGGTACTAGTGGTTCAAACTTTATTCCAACCACTGGTTTTCTAACATCTCAACTATCGAGTTTAGTTTCCACAAAAAATTTCGATTTAAATTTAGCGAATGGTGTTGGTGGTTCTCTTCGATTATTTAATGATAGAATAACAATTGATGGGTCTATCAATACAGCAAGTAATTCTACTACAACCACACAACAAACTGCAAATGCAAGTTCGGTAACTGGCGACGTAAACATCGACTACAAAATAAGTAAAGATGGTCGTTTCCGAGCAAAAGGATTTCAGCGAAATGATAACAACTCAGATGTACTTAAACGAGGTACAAACCAGCTAGAGCAAGGCGTCGGACTATTTTACCGTATAGAATTCGACACGTTTGGAGAATTAATGAGAAAGATTTTCAAAAAAGAAAAAGAGAAGGAAATTAATTAGCCAATGTGCCAATTAGTAAATGTGCCAATATTATAGATTGGAAATACAACTTTCAAATTAAGGATACTACTTTCAGACTGAGAATACCACCTCCAGATTGTTAACACCACTTAACTACCTCTTATTGGCACTACCTGTCCCGAGTATTCGGGATTGGCAATTGGCACATTGACTAATTGGCACACTGGCTAATTGTTTATTTACCCTTAAGTATAGCATGCCCCATCTTATCTCTCTTTGTTTGTAGGTAATTTTGATTATGAATATTTGCATCAATTTCAATCCCAATATTTTCTACAATCTCTAAACCATAACCTATAATACCAGCACGTTTGGTTGGGTTGTTAGACATCAAACGCATTTTTGTAATTCCCAAATCACGAATAATTTGTGCGCCAATACCATAATCTCGTTGATCCATTTTGAATCCAAGTTTTAAATTTGCTTCAACTGTATCAAAACCTTGTTCTTGTAAGCGATATGCTTTTAATTTATTTACTAAGCCAATTCCTCTACCCTCTTGATTCATATAAATGATACAACCTTTTCCTTCCTTCTCAATCATCTCCATTGCTTTGTGTAACTGTGGGCCGCAATCGCAACGGCAAGAGCCGAAGATATCACCTGTCATACACGAAGAGTGTACACGAACCAATATAGGCTCCTCTTTATCCCAAGTACCTTTTATAATTGCTAAATGATTTTCACCAGTATCAACTTGTGTGTAAGCAATCATATCGAAATTGCCCCATTCTGTTGGGAGTTTTACACTTACTTCTTTTCTAATTAGCGACTCGTGTTTTAATCTATATTCAATTAAATCCTTTATACAAATTAGTTTTAAATCGAATTTCTTAGCTATAATTTCTAAATCAGGAAGTCTAGCCATTTCACCATCCTCACGGATAATTTCTACAATTAAACCAGCTTCTTCAAAACCAGATAAACGAGCTAAATCTACAGCAGCTTCGGTATGTCCTGCTCTGCGAAGCACTCCACCCTCTTTTGCCATTAATGGGAAAATATGTCCTGGTCTACCAAAATCTTCTGGTTTCATTGCAGGATCTATTAAAGCCATCACAGTTTTCGAGCGGTCGGTAGCAGAAATACCAGTCGTACAACCATGTCCAAGTAAATCAACAGAAATCGTAAAATTGGTTTCATGAGAGGCGGTGTTTTTTCCAACCATCAAATCCAACTGCAATTCTTCGCAACGCTGTTGGGTAATAGGAGCACAAATTAATCCCTTCCCATGTGTTGCCATAAAATTAATCATCTCAGGAGTGGCATTAGAGGCTGCAGTTAAAAAATCACCTTCATTTTCTCTATCCTCATCATCAACTACAATAACACACTTCCCTAGTTTAATTTCTTCAATTGCTTCTTCTATTGTATTAAATTTCATAATAATTATTGATTGCGTTGTGTTGGCTTCCAAACATTGCTTTCCACACCTTGTAAATACCAAATTAATCCTTTGAGTAATGCGCCATTCATTAAAATAAAATGAGTAGCAAAACGTAATAGTTTTATGTGAATCCCTATTGATTTAAGTGCTTTATCTATAATAGGACTACTAAATAACATTATTTCTAACAACACTAAATAGCCATAATAGTTTGAGAAAAAGCACAAAATAAGCGA
>CALRIM020000161.1:0-6988 GCA_943360385.1 Rhizobium sp. Q54
AATACCTGATTGAGAAATTGGTTTACCAGTAACACAAGCACTTGCATCTAATGAACCTGGATTGAAAGTAGCGTATGTATCAACGATCCACGACATTTCTCTTTCTCCCGTTCCATAATCTGGAGCTGGCACATCGATACCTGGACCGATGAAGTTCTTTTTAATTAATTCCGAAGTATAACGACGAGTTATGTTTTCTAACTCACCTACCGTATAATTCTTAGGGTTGATTTTAACACCACCCTTAGCACCACCGAAACCTACGTTTACAATAGCACATTTATACGTCATCAAAGCTGCTAATGCCATCACTTCATCCTCATTCACCATTTCGCTATAACGAATACCACCTTTAGTAGGTAGTTTGTGGTGCGAGTGCTCTACTCTCCAAGCATCGATTACTTCAATAGAACCGTTTGCTTTTCGAATAGGAAATTGAAAGCGATAAACACTGTTACATGTTTTGATTTGGTTTAATAAACCTTGCGGATGTTTTGTAAAGCTTGCTGCTTTATCAAAGAACGCACAAACATCACCAAAGAAATTGGTTTCGTGTGCTGCTGCTTTTGCTTTTACGCTTTTAGCCATAAACACTATTTTTTGTTAAGTAATTGTTGAATTGATATTATTAAATTCTAAGCAAATGTTTGATTAATAATTCTCTTTAGCAAATTATTTCTGTTCTTTTTCTAATTTACTAATTCGTCTATCCATATAAATTAAATAAGTCGCTATACCTAAGAATATTACAGAGATTACAGCAACTACTACATAAATTTTTCCAGAACTTCTTAATGCATCTGCCATTTCTACTTTTGGTGCATCTTGAGCATAAGCCACCATTACTAATAGAAATAAAAACAGGCTTGATAACAACTTTTTCATCTTATTTTTCTAATGATTTATCTTCTAATCTTCTTAATCTAAACTTCAATTGTGTAATCCATAAACCCATACATATCCAACCAATTACTGCGGGATAAAATACTTTACGAACATTATTATCCATATCGTAGGTGTTAAACCCTGGGTTACCCCCATTTCCTGGATGTAAGGAGTCTGTTAATCGTGGTAAAATAAACACTAACACAATCATTACAGGAAAAGCAAAAACACTATATACAGCAGAAATCTTTGCTTTTTTCTGCTCATCATCTATCGATCCTCTTAAAACGAAATAAGCCATGTAAACCAATAAAGCAATTGCAGCACTATTTTGCTTAGGATCATTGCTCCAAGCTTCTCCCCACGTAAATTTTGCCCAAATCATACCTGTTACGATTCCCAAGATTCCCAATAATACTCCAACATTAGCCGACTCTACAGCCCATCTGTCATCGTATTCTTTTGTAAATCTCAAATAACGTATACTATACCAAGCATTTACAACAAATAGGACTATCATTGCAAACCACATAGGAACATGGAAATACACATTTCTAATGGTTTCATGTAAAATAGGTAATTCTGGAACGGGGCCTAAAAAACCCTGTATAAAAGTGTAAGTAAGCAACACTATACCAAGCCATTTCCACCAATTATTTTTACTAAACATATACTTTAAAAAAAATAGTTATTCTCGCCAAATGTAAGGAAATAACAATAAAGAAACAGCAATGGTTATTACATTAAGAAGTAAGATTGCTATTAATTCATTGTAACTTACAGATCTTGCTAATCCATCCATCGCATTTTTCGAAAATTTTATAAGCAACATTAACAACGGTACCATTATAGGGAAACTTAAAATGGCCATTAAAGTGGTGTTGTTATTTACTTTGGAAGCTATTGCAGAAACCATAGTAAGAATGGTTGAAAAGCTAAGTCCACCAAGCAATACAGCGATTCCATAAAAAAGAGGATCTTGTATTGGATTTTTAAAAACCACCGTATAAAAAAGAATACTAATTACTGATAATAAAATCATCAGTATTGCATTATAAATTATTTTAGAAACGATAATATTTTGAGCCGAACTTAGCGTATACATATACAAAAATCTACCTTTTGTTTCTTGCATAAAACTCTTAGCCACTGCATTTACTGAAGCAAATAACATTATAATCCAGAATAAAGCATTCCATACTACAGGGTTAATTTGTTTGAATGATAAATAGCAAATAAAAACAGTAGAAAAAACGTACAATAAAATTCCATTAAAAGAGTACTTGTTCCGCCACTCTATTAATAGGTCTTTCATTAACAAAGCCTTTATAATTTTAGCATTAATCACGCGTCAAAAATAGAATTTATTCTGATTACTTGCTTATCTAATCAATAAGCTGTTAAATATCATCAAAAATGATAATTTTACACTTTCAAGGGATACATAAAAATTTTTAGTTTGAAAAAGATATTAATAGCGAATAGAGGAGAAATTGCATTACGAATTATGCGTTCTGCAAGAGAAATGGGTATTTCTACCGTAGCAGTATATTCAGAAGCTGATAGATTATCGCCTCATGTACAATATGCTGACGAGGCTGTATTTATTGGGCCTGCACCTTCAAATCAGTCTTATTTAGTAATGGAAAAAATTATCGATGCCTGTAAAACTACAGGCGCAGATGCTATTCACCCTGGTTATGGATTTCTATCGGAAAATGCAGCTTTTGCAAGAAAAGTAAGAGAAGCTGGATTAACATTAATTGGCCCATCGCCAGAAGCGATGGAAATAATGGGCAATAAATTATCTGCAAAAGCAGCAGCACTAACATACAACATCCCAATGGTTCCTGGTACTGAGGAGGCAATTGGAGATGTTCAAGTGGCTAAGAATAGAGCCGTAGAAGTTGGATTCCCAATTCTCATTAAAGCAGCAGCTGGTGGCGGTGGTAAGGGAATGCGAATTGTAGAGAAAGTGGAAGATTTTGAGGAACAAATGCAATTGGCGGTAAGTGAAGCGACTTCTGCATTTGGAGATGGCTCTGTATTTATAGAACGATATGTTGGTTCCCCAAGGCATATTGAAATTCAGGTATTAGGGGATTCTCATGGAAATATTGTCTACTTATTTGAAAGAGAATGTTCTATTCAACGCAGACACCAAAAAGTAATTGAAGAAGCTCCTTCGGCTGTTTTAACGCCAGAAATTAGAAAAGCAATGGGCGAATGCGCCGTAAATGTTGCTAAATCTTGCAATTACCTAGGTGCTGGAACAGTAGAATTCATTCTAGAAGATAATGTGAACTTTTATTTCCTCGAAATGAATACCAGATTACAAGTAGAACACCCTGTTACAGAACAAATAACAGGTATCGATTTAGTAAAAGAACAAATTAAGATTGCTCGTGGAGAAAAACTTTCCTTTTCGCAAGATGACTTAAAAATAAATGGGCATTCAATAGAATTAAGAGTTTACGCAGAAGACCCAAACAACAACTTCCTACCAGATATAGGTAAACTTCAATCCTATAAAATCCCTCAAGGGTTAGGCGTTAGAGTGGATGATGGATTTGTAGAAGGTATGGATATTCCCATTTATTATGACCCAATGATTGCAAAATTAGTAACTTACGGGAAAGATAGAGAAGAAGCAATAGATAGAATGATTCGTGCAATAGATGATTATAAAATTACAGGAATACAAACAACTTTACCCTTTGGTAAGTTTGTAATGCAGCATGAAGCATTTAAATCTGGAAATTTCGACACTCATTTTGTGAAAAATTTCTTTAATGCCGATAGTTTAAAAGACACTAAAGATGATGAAGCAGAAATTGCAGCTTTAATGATATCTCAAATTTGGAATGAAACAAAAACAAAGCATTTAAGTAATCAAACTAATAATGCTGGAAATTCTGCTTGGGTAAGTAATAGAAAATTATAATGGTACGTTAGTTGTGGTAAATGTATAATGCGTAGAATTACACTACTTTTTCTTTTATTAATTGTATTTAGTCCCTCTTTTGCTACACACAATAGGGCTGGGGAAATTACATATAAGCAATTGAGTGCATTACAATACGAGTTTACATTAACCACATTTACAGATGTTAGTAATGCAGGTAATGCGGATAGACCTACGGCTACACTCTTATACGGCGACGGTACTCAAGAAGAAAGACCCAGAGTAGAAAAGGATTTGGTTGGCCAATATATTCAAAGAAATAGGTATAAATTTATTCATACTTTCCCTGGTTATTCAACCTATATTATAAGCTATCAAGACCCCAATAGAAACAACAATGTACAGAACATGCTTAATTCTATTAACACACCTTTTTATGTGGAAACAGAATTAGTTATAAATCCATTTATTGGATTCAATAATTCTCCAGTTTTACTTTTAGAGCCCATCGATGTTGGAGGTTTGAACAAATTATTTATTCATAATCCAAATGCCTTTGATATTGATGGGGATAGTTTGAGTTTTAAACTAGTTAGTTGTAAGCAGGATGTGGGTGAAGATGTTTTTGGATTTAAACTACCAGATGTTGCAAATGGGTTCGCATCAATCAAATTCGAAATAGATGCGATAACAGGTCAGTTAACTTGGGAGAACCCCATAAAATTAGGACTTTACAATATTGCCATCATGGTAGAAGAATGGAGATATATTGCGAAGAATAAAAAATACTTACGCATTGGATATATCGTAAGAGATATGCAAATTGAAATTATTAATACAGATAATAATCCACCCGTTATTACTCCATTAAAAGATACTTGCATTATTGCTGGAAGTACTTTTTCTATACCTATAAAAGCAAATGATCAGGATAATGATAATATAACCATAAGCGCAACAGGTGGCCCATTTCAATTAGGGCCTCCAGATAATGTTTTCTTCAGACAAAATTCTTCCAATATTGGAACTATTACCGAAACGTTTACTTGGAATACATCATGTCAATCCATTCGCAAACAACCTTATCAAATTGTATTTAAAGTAGTAGATAATGGAAGTCCTAAATTGGTAGATTTAGAAGATTGGCAAATTCGAATAATTTCGCCTGCTCCAAAGAATTTATTTGCAAAAGCACAAGGGAATGGAATTGATTTACTTTGGAATAAATTAGAATGTGTAAACGCCTCTGGTTACAAAATTTATAGGAAATTTAATAGTAATCCTTTTACTCCTGGACCTTGCGAAACAGGCCTTTCTCCAGATAAAGGGTACACCTTAATTAATACCATCAACAATTTAAACGATACTACTTATAGAGACAATGATAAAGGAATTGGACTAATTGTAGGAAAAGATTATTGCTATAGAATAGTTGCTTTTTTTGAAGATGGTGCCGAAAGTATTGCATCCAATGAAAGCTGTGATCATTTAACCAGAGACATCCCATCTATAACAATGGTTAGTATTTTAAGTACTAACACTTCTACTGGAGAAGATACGATTATCTTTAGTAAACCCACAGACCTTGATACCATTCAATATCCAGGCCCATATGAATTTCGTTGGCTACGTTCCATAAATAATGCAGCATTTCAGGAAATAAAAAGTATTAGTAATAATTTTCTTGGAAATATAACTGACACAACTTATTCCGACAACGTTTTAAATACGCAAAACGATCAATTCAATTATAGAGTAGACCTTTATTCAAACGGCACTTTAGTTGGTTCTTCTAGGCTAGCAAGTTCTATATTTCTAGGTAGTAGTTCTGCAGAAAACCAAGTCGTTAATTTGTCGTGGAATGTAAATGTTCCTTGGGATAACGACAGCTTTATAGTTTACAGATTGAATAACTTGACGCTGCTTTTTGATTCTATAGGGACCAGTTATGGCACAAGTTTTAGTGACACTGGCCTTACAGATGGTGTGGAGTACTGTTATCTTGTTAAATCTTATGGGAAATATGCTGTTGGTGGTTTCGCAGGTCCTCTAATAAATTACTCTCAACAATATTGTACAACTCCTATAGATACCAGAAAGCCTAACCCTCCTACTCTTGTAGTTACTCCGAGTTGTGCTTTTTATAGAAATGAATTAGACTGGACACCTAGTAATATTAATGTTGGAGATGTAGTAAAATATAATATTTATAAATCTGAATTTGAAGGAAGCGATTTTACTTTAATAAACACTACAGCAAATGCAACAATACTTCAATATTTAGATGTAAACTTAATTAAATCTATTGCAGGATGTTATTTTATAACTTCTATAGATTCCTTTAATAATGAAAGTATTAGAAGCAATATGGTTTGTGTTGACAATTGTCCAGAATTATATTTACCAAATGTATTTACTCCTAATGGCGATAACATTAACGATTTATTTGTACCAATAAAAGACAGTATAAATTTTGTTGATGAGGTAAAAATCAGCATCTATACTAGATACGGTCGATTAGCATTTCAAACAACAGACCCACAAATAAAGTGGAACGGAAAAGAAAATAATAATGGTGGTGACCTACCGGTAGGTACCTATTTTTACACCATAGAGTATAGTGAAATTAGGCTAGAAGGACTAAAACCAAAAGCCAAAACTGGAATGGTTGAACTTATTAGGTAGTTCGTGTGCTCGTATGTTCGTGTGCTCATGTGCTCGTATGTTCGTGTGCTCATTTATAATTTACAATTTATAATTAAATAGGTGTGTTTACAGGAATCATAGAAAATTTAGGAGTTGTACTCTCCATTGAAAAAGAGAACTCGAATATTCATTTCACAATAGCGTCTGGTATATCTAGCGAACTAAAAATAGATCAAAGCGTTTCACATAACGGAGTTTGTTTAACAGTAGTAAAGTGTGATCAGAAGAGTCATACCGTTACGGCGATTGATGAGACTTTACAAAAAACAAATTTGGGTAACTTAAAAATTGGAGATAAAATAAATTTAGAAAGGTGCATGCAAATGAACGGCAGATTGGATGGTCATATTGTACAAGGGCATGTAGATACCACCGCAAGATGCATTTCCGTTTTAGATGAAAATGGTAGTTGGAGAATTAGGTTTAAACATCCTCAAAGCATCGATTTTGTTACCGTTGAGAAAGGTTCTATTTGTATAAATGGAATAAGCT
>CALRIM020000162.1:0-6875 GCA_943360385.1 Rhizobium sp. Q54
TTAGTTTAGACATGAAAGTGATCCGTGTTATTAAAATCAAGCATCTCGAAGATTCCATCGGTATATTTTAAACGATAAAGCGAAACGTTTGAATGTGGGAAATTATCCATATTATTTAAGGGGATATTTAGTAGTTCGCACAGTAATAAACGCAACGCTCTACCATGCATACAAATTAACACCTTTTGTAAATCTTTATTATTGGCTATTATTTTCTCGAGTACTTCTTTTTGACGAATGTTTACCTCTATAGGACTTTCTCCACCTTCAAATTTCAAGTGTAGATGTCCGTCCATCCAATTCTTTGTAAGCTGATAAAATTCATCTTTCATTTCCTTAGTAGCTTCCCTACCCTCGTTTACTCCCCAATCTAATTCGTCGAGTCCTGGATATTGTTCCCATGGAATTCCTTTGTCTATAAAGGCTTTTACGGTTTGGTGTGTTCTTTTTAAGGTGGAAGTAATTACCTTATCGAATTCTATATGATGATAAGCTTTATAAAAAGATTTGGCTTGTGAAATCCCCTGATCATTTAGATCTGAATTTACTCCTCTACCTTGAACAATTCCACGCCTATTAAAATCGGTTTCTCCGTGACGAATGATGTATAATTCCATTGATTAGTTTAATATTGGAAGTTCTACAAAACCATTAGTATTATCTTCTTTACTAAAATCGTAATTTTTATAATCTGTAATTACACCATATAATGTATCTCGCTCTATTGGATGACGATCTACATTCTTAATCAGTTCAACTAACTGTTGAGTAGTTAATTGTGGTACTTGCTCTTCGGCTCCAGCCATTGAGTAAATTTTAGTGGTATCGTCTATTGTTCCATCAATATCATCTACTCCAAACGAAAGACTTAATTGGGCAGTGGAGCGACCAATCATTGGCCAATAAGCTTTTATGTGTTCTATATTATCCAAAAATATTCTTGAAATGGCATAGTTTTTTAAATCCTCTATTACCGAGGTTTCTGGAACATTCGACATTTCATTGTCTTGGTTACGAAATTTTAAGGGGATAAAAGTATTAAAGCCTCCAGTTCTATCCTGTAACTCACGTAAGCGGTTCATATGATCTACTCTCTGAGCATAGGTCTCAATATGTCCATATAAAATGGTACAATTAGATTTTAAACCCAGTTTATGAGCAGTTTCGTGAATTTCTAACCACTGAGCAGTAGTTGCCTTGTCACCACAGATTTCTGCACGAAGTGCTTCATCGAATATCTCGGCACCACCACCAGGAATAGAATCTAAACCAGCTTCTATCATAATTTTTAGGCCTTCTTCAATCGAAACCTTTGCTTTACGGAACATGTATTCGTATTCCACTGCAGTAAAGGCTTTTATGTGTAAATCTGGTCGAAGTTCTTTAATTGATTTAAATAAATCGCAGAAAAACTCTAATGTTAATTTAGGGTGAACCCCCCCAACAATATGAACCTCTGTAACTGGTTTGTCTTTATAAGTACGTATAATATTGAGCATCTGATCTTTACTCAATACCCAGCCTTCGTCGGCTTGTTTTAATAATCTAGAATAAGAACAGAAATTGCATGTAAATACACAGATATTTGTTGGTTCTATGTGGAAATTTCTATTGAAATAGGTAAAATCACCATGTTTGGCTTCACGTATATGGTTGGCTAATAATCCAACAAATGACAGATCTGCCTCTTCATATAGGAATATTGCCTCTTCAATTGTAATCCTCTGGTTATTAATAACTTTTGTTGTAATTTCTAAGTTTTTACCACTTATTTCTTTCGATTCTATTATTGATTTTAGTGATTGAGATTCTCGGTTCATATTACAAATGTATATGTTTCCTCAACATTTACATAACAGAAAGGTTTTGGGGATAACTTGTGGGAAAATAAATGTTACAATATGGTATTGGTAACCTTAAGTTAATATACATATATTTATATTTGCTTGGTTAAATAACGAGCTATAAAATATCAAACTCTAAAAATCTAAATACAAACAATATGATTAAACAATTACTTGCAAAAACAATGTTAGCCATCGTATTACTATTCGGTGCTTCATTAAGCTTTGCTCAAACAACTTTCGTTATTCAGGTTGGACCTGGGGGGACGAACACATATTCTCCTGCAAACGTAACGTGTACGGTTGGAGATACAATTAGTTTTGTTTGGGTTAGTGGTTTCCACCCTACTCAAACAACAAACACAACAACTATTCCATTGGTAGATATGGATGGATCAGGAGGAATACATAACGTTTACAAAACGAAAATGGTAACTGCTGGAGTATTTCCATATGAATGTACGGCTCATGGAGGTATGGGTGGAACAATAACGGTAAATCCTGGAGTTTCAAACACCCCATTACTTACTGAAAATTTTAATTATACATTAGGAACCTTATTGTCAGCAAACGGATATACAGCACATAGTGGTGCTGGTACAAATTCAATAACAGTTGTTTCGCCAGGTTTAACATATTCTGGTTCTACAACAAATGGTGTTGGAAATGCTGTTTCTATGCTTAAAATTGGTGAAGATGTAAATAAAACATTTACTACTAATATAACTACTGGTAATGTTTATGCATCATTTTTAGTAAGAGTAGACTCTGCAAAAACAGGAGATTATTTCTTTCATTTCTCTCCAGCTACAATTGGTTCAGAATTTAGAGGAAAAGTGTTTGTTAAAACAAACGGAGCTGGTGGTTTACAGTTTGGAATTTCAAAATCTGGAAACACTGGAGCTTTCGATCCTACCTCATATGTTATAGGTACAACATATCAATTAGTGGTTAAGTATAAAATCGTATCAGGAACAACAAACGATTCTGTGAAATTATTTGTAAATCCTGTTTTGGGCTCACCTGAGCCAGTCAACGCAAATGCCAATGCAGCTTTATCTGAAACAGATGCAACAGCAATCGCAACAGTTGCATTTAGACAAGGAAGTAGTATTTTAGCTGTACCAGGAGTTGTTGTTGATGGTTTAATTGTAGGTCAAACTTGGACCTCAGTTACTCCACTTGCAGTTATAAATCCGACATTGAGTTTTAATCCTACTACCTTAACTGTAAATGAGAATGCGGGTACAGCAACAGTTACAGTTAACATGATAAATACTAGTGCAAATGCAACATCAGTTGATGTAAAAGTAAAAGGTGGTACTGCCACTGCAGGATCTGATTACACATTTACAACACAAACAGTAACATTCCCTGCAAATAGTACAACGGCTCAATCGTTTACTATTCCAATTATAGATGATATTGCAACTGAAGCGGATGAAACAATTCAATTAGTTTTAAGAAATCCAACGAACGCTGCAACTTTACAAACAGATTCTATTTTAACGATTACCATACCTGCAAATGATGCAGTGAATCCTTCAGTTAAATTTAATCCAACAACATTATCTGTAAACGAGAATGCTGGAACAGCTACGGTTACGGTAAATATTGCAAATCCAAATGCAAATGCAACATCTGTTGATGTGTTAGTAAAAGGTGGATTAGCTACTTCAGCTTCAGATTATACTTTTACTACTCAAACAGTAACATTCCCTGCAAATAGTTCAACAGCTCAAACGTTCACAATTCCTATTATTGATGATACGAATGCTGAAGGCGATGAAACGATTATTTTAGCATTGAGAAATGCTACAAATTCTTCTTCAATTACTTTAGATTCTATTTTAACGATAACCATTCCTACGAATGATCAAATAGTTTCAAATACTCCGTTATTAGTAGAGAATTTTAATTATCCATTAAATGATACCCTATCTAAACAAGGTGCTGGATGGAATGCAATTGCCAATGTAGGTGTTTCAAAAATGGCTATCAAAGCAGGGTTATCTTTTCCAAATTCTTCTGTAAGTAATATAGGTAATGCTGTTCTTATAGGTAATGCTGGTGAAGATTTAGCAAAAGCAATTACTGGGGGGAATTTGAGAAGCGGAAATCTTTACGCTTCATTTTTAATGAATGTTTCTGCTGCTACAACAGGTGATTATTTCTTCGCCATGTTGGATTCAGCGTTAAGTGGAGCAAATTATAGAGCTAGAACATTTATTAAAGCATCTGGTTCAGGTTATCGAATTGGAGTTACTAAATCTGGGGCTGCCGCAGTTGCTGGATATAATAGTACAGATTTGAATTTTGGTACAACTTATCAAGTGGTTGTTAAATATTCAATTATTGCTGGAGCGACTAATGATTCTGTTAAATTATTTGTTAGTCCAGTTTTAGGCGCACCAGAACCAGCAGCATCTGCTGTAGGTGTTACTACTGAGTCTGATATTACAATTTCAAGTACAGTTGGTTTAGGTGGTGTTGCACTTCGTCAAGGTTCGGTAGCAACTTCTCCTGTTTTATCATTAGATGGAATACTAGTTGGACAAACTTGGGCATCTGTAACACCATTTGCTGCTGCTAATCCAAGTGTTAAATTTAACCCTACTACATTAACAGTAAATGAAAATGCTGGTACTGCAACGGTAACATTAAATGTTACTAATGCAAATGCAAATGCTACTTCTGTAGATGTTAAAGTAAAAGGAGGAACTGCAACTGCTGGTTCTGATTATACTTTCACAACTCAAACAGTTACATTCCCTGCAAATAGCACAACTGCGCAATCATTTACTATTCCAATTATTGATGATGTAACACAAGAGAATGATGAAACCATTGTATTGGCTTTAAGCAATTCTACAAACTCTTCTTCAATTGAAGCAGATTCAATTTTAACTATTACTATACCATCTAACGATTTAACAAGTCCAGTTGTAAACTTTGTTGCTCCATTATCTGTAAGTAAAGCAGAAGGAACAAACCATGTATTTAGTGTTTCAATTGCTAATCCAAATGCTAACGCAACGGGTGTACAAGTTTTTGTAAAATCTACATCAACAGCTACAGGAGCTGATTATTCTGGAATTACTGGTACGGGTTTATCTTTAACTTTCCCCGCTAATAGTTCATCAAATCAAAGTGAAAATGTGAATATTGTGGATGATGCAATTGCTGAAAATGCTGAAACTATTGTACTTGTTTTAAGAAGTACTACTAATGGTGCAACAATCGGTAACGACTCATTATTAACTATTATAATTCCAATGAATGACCAACCTTTGGTTACTCATTTTATAAATACAAGTGGAAACGTTAATGAAAACGCTGGATCAGCAACAATTAATGTAATGGCAATGGGTGCAACTACTAATGGTGCAACTACTTTTGACGTTGTGTTAAAAGGTGGTACTGCTTCATTGGGTGGTGACTATACATTCACAAAACAAACAATTACTATTCCAGCAGGAAAAGATTCTACTGTTGCTATTGTTGTTCCTATTATTAATGATAATGTTTTTGAGGCTGATGAAACTATTGTTTTAGCAATTCGCAACATTAACAACTCTGGTGTAATTAGTACTGACTCTATATTTACATTAACAATAAAAAATGATGATATTTTATTTAAAAATATTCAAGCATTAAAAGTAAATGATGTAAACGGTGTGTCTGTTCTTAAGGATACATTAGTTTATATAAAAGGTATTGTTTATGGTGTAGACATGCAAGGTACACCAACTAGTATGCAATACACATTAATTGATCCTACTGGTGGTGTTGGTATTTTTAGATCAGGTACAACAACCCCTCCTATCATCTCTTTAGTTCCTGAGGAAGGCGACTCTGTAAAAGTGTATGGAAAAGTTGGTGAATTCAATGGTTTAACACAAGTTAACATGGACTCAATCATTTTAATTTCTAAAGGAAATGCATTGAAAACTCCAAGAGTAACTACAAGTTTAGATGAAGCAACTGAATCTGACTTAGTGATCTTTAAGAATGCTGAAATTATAGATACAATTGCTAATACAGCTTCTGGTACAACCCTAAGAATTACGAATGGTACAGACTCTTTAGACTTAAGAATAGATGCTGATGTTAGTTTATTCGGTCAGCCAATTGTTGGTAAATTTGATGTAATTGGATTAGGCGGTCAATACGATGCAACTAATCCGAAAAATAGTGGATACCAACTATTACCTAGAAGTTTAAGTGATGTAATTCCTGTAATTACAATTGTACCAACTGTAAATATCGATTCTGCGATTTACAATACTCGTGAAGGAAATGGAACAAAAACTGTAAAAGTTAGCTTAAGTAGTGCTACTACTGAAACAACATCGGTTACGTTTGCTTTAACTGGTGGTTCTGCAATCTTTAATTCAGACTTTACATTTGGTAATCCAGGAACCTTAACATTTGCACCAGGTGCTACTGAAGCAACGGTTACATTTACTATTACAGACGATGCAATTATTGAAAATAACGAAACAATAAATTTTGCAATTAGTGATGCTTCAAAATGTATTTTAGGCACACTTACTTCTTCTTCAATTGTTATTGGAGATAATGATTTCCAAGGTGTAAATAACAATAAATCAATTGCATTTAATGTATATCCAAACCCTGCTAATCAAAAAGTAAATGTTGTAGCAAATGAAAATATTCAATCTATAAACATTATTAATATGATTGGTCAAACAGTATTGACTATCAATAATGTGAATGCTTTGAATAAATCAATCGATATTACTGAGTTAAGTGCTGGTGTTTACAATGTAATTGTAAGCTCAGAAAATGGAAGCTCAAGTAAACGATTAATTATTAAGTAATTTTTAAAAAACACCCTAATATTAATCCCGATGCCTCAAAAACATCGGGATTTCTTGTTTACTAGGACTTAAGTATTGAGATGTTAGTATTGAGAAAGCTAAAGAGTACTCATTACTTTCCTGTTTTTCTCATAAGAAAACATGATTATAATAAAACAAATAGCATAAATTTGAGATTATGTATACG
>CALRIM020000163.1:0-6871 GCA_943360385.1 Rhizobium sp. Q54
TTCTGTTTAATGCATCGGCAGTATAACTTACTCCTATTCGGTGATACCATTTTTGATCGCCGACTCTGTTTTTGGGTTCAAATGGAAATATCCTCGACATGTTAAAACTAACACTTGGTAATCCTAATGAAACAGTACCGTTGGTTAAGTTTTGTGCATGTGTCATCGATCCATTTAGAGAAAATGGAGTACCTTCCCATGTCTTAGAAAAACTTACCGAAGAGTTTAAGTTGTTTTGAGTGATGCTCTGGATATTGGTGGTGATGTTATTTCTATAATTATTACGAGTTGCAATATTTACAGATGCACTGAAACGTGTACCTGGTATAGCTTTGGGATCTTGGTTATGGTTCCATCGAATAGAAAAGTCTTTGTTCCGAATAAAAGAAATTGTATTTGGTTCGCCAAATCTTCTATCAGTAAAAGTTGTAGTAACGCTACCATTAAATTTATACTTCACATTATATCTAGAGAAAGCATTGAAACCATAACTTCCTTTTGAATAAATATCTCCACGTAAAGCTAAATCTACATATTCATTAACTCCAAAATAATAGCCACCATTACGTAAGAAAAATCCAAGCTCTCTATCCTCTCCAATCTCTGGCATTAATATTCCAGACGATCTACCACTTTTACGAGGGAAAAAACCAAAAGGCAATGCTAGTGGTAAGGGTACATCCTCTACAACTAAATATGCTGGGCCAGAAACTGTTTTATCCTTTATATTTTTGGCTTTAGTTAAAGCAATATAAAAATGAGGTTCTGGTAAGTTACAGGTAGTAAATTTTCCGTTTCGAATAAATACTTCATTTAACTCATTTTTTTTAACATCCTCTGCAATTAAATATCCTTGACCTTCATTTGTAGTAACTTCTTTAATCTTACCTTTTTTAGTTTCGAAATTATACATCATTTCTTCCGAATTATAGATTTGACCCGCATCTGTAAACACAGGTTTCCCTACTACCTTGCCTGTACTATCTTTTACACCTTGGGCATACACCATTTTTTTATTCTGGTCGATAATAATATAATCTGCCTTTAAACTAATGTCGCCATAGTATACTTCTGCCCCATTGTATAAATAAACCATCGATTTTACAATATCGTAAACAATAGAATCCTTTGCGTTGTATTTAATAGGTTCGTCTATAGCTTGTTTTTTATTTAAGATGGATAATGTGTCTTTTTTTAAGGATAATGAGTCCTTTGTAGATAATGTATCGTTAGTGGTGGTCGTTATGTTGGTATCGATCTGAAATAGCCCATAATTCGTATTCATAGCCTTTAAATCGCCCTGAAAAACGAAAATAATTACTAACAATAGTGTAAAATGGGTTTTTAATCGTTTCAAAGTCGGTTATGAATACTATTTTTGCAAGCGAATTAACGAAAAATTAAGGAATATTAGTACCGTGAAGAAAATACAATTAGCCATCGCACTCATAATCATTGTGTTGTTTAGCAATGAAAGTTATGCAAATTTCGGTTCCCCCTATAAAATTAAAACAGTGGTGATAGATGCTGGTCATGGCGGACATGATGTTGGCTGCATTGGATCACATTCTAAAGAAAAAGATGTAACACTGGTATTAGCACTTAAATTAGGGAAATATTTAGAGGAGAATTACCCAGAAATAAAGGTAGTATATACCCGCAAAACCGACGAATTTATTGAATTAATTGAGAGAGCGAACATTGCCAATCGTGCAAAAGCAGACCTATTTATATCTTTACATTGCAATGCCAATGCAAATAAAGCCGCCTACGGCTCTGAAACCTTTGCTATGGGCTTACACGTATCAGAGGCTAACTTGAACGTTGCAAAGCGAGAAAACTCTGTAATTTTGTTAGAGGATAACTATGAAAAGAATTACGATGGTTTCGATCCTAAATCAACAGAGGCTTATATAATATTCTCGTTATATCAGAATGTTAATATAGATAAAAGCTTATACTTGGCTTCAAAAGTACAAGAACAATTTACAACAAAGCTTAAAAGATATAACAGAGGAGTAAAACAAGCTGGATTTATTGTACTTTACAAAACAAATATGCCTTCTATTCTAATTGAAAGTGGCTTTTTAACAAATAAAGATGACGAAATGTTTTTAACATCTGAAGATGGGCAGAACAACATTGCTAAATCTATTTTGTTAGCATTTAAGACATATAAAGAAGACCTTGAGAAGGAAAAATAATTATATTTAAGAAATTATCTACACAGTGAAAATAAATAACGAAACTAAAGTTGGTATTATAACCGTACTTGCGGTAACAATTTTAATATTAGGTTATAGTTACCTAAAGGGAGAAGATATATTTACAGATACCGTAGATATCTATGCAGAATACGATCAAATTAGTGGTATTAAGGTATCAAACCCTGTATTATACAATGGATTTATTGTTGGTAAAATTACAGACTTAGTGCTATCGCCTCAGGGCACAATTGTAGCAAGACTTACTATTAAGCCCGAACTTCAAATCCCAGAAAACACTATTGCCAAAATTGTTAGTCAGGATATTTTAGGGGCCAAAGCCATTGTGTTGTATTTTGGTGATTCGAGGACGTTTATTGATGAGGGTGATACATTACGTACAGATGTTGAAATGAGTTTAGCAGAATCGGTAAATTCAGAAGTTCTTCCAGTAAAACAAAAAGCAGAAAAATTATTGGGTACTGTAGATTCAATTTTAATTTCTATTCAATATATATTAAATCCAAACTTCAGATCTAACATCGACCAAAGTTTTGCGAGTATAAAAAGAAGTATTGAAACCCTAGAAGTAACCGCAACACGTGTAGATTCAATGGTTAAATACCAATCTGCTCGTTTCAAAACTATTTCTAATAACATAGAAAGCATTAGTACAAACCTTCGAAATAACAATGAGAAAATTACTAGTATCTTAGAAAATGTTGATCAAATTAGTGATTCATTAGCCAAGATAAACTTCATTGAAACCATCAATAGAGCAAATAAAGCTCTGTCTGATATCGCTATTATTACCGAAAAAATAAATACCGGACAAGGAACTTTAGGTATGTTGGTAAACGACGATAATTTGTATAAAAATTTAACCCAATCATCAAAAGACTTAGATAGACTTTTAGTCGATTTAAGATTGAACCCAAAACGTTATGTAAGCTTATCTGTTTTTGGTGGGTCGAATAAGAAATACAAAGAACCGGATAGTACTTCTACGAAGTAATATGTTAATATGTTAATGGGATAATATGTTAATTCAATATGTTAATATGTTAATGGGATAATATGTTAATTCAATGTGTTAATATGTTAATGGGATAATATGTTAATATCTAATTGAAGAAAGTTGCATTTATGCAGTTGTGGATTTAAAAGTATTTTTGCTTCTTTGGGTATGCGTGGGAGAAAAGAGACTGGGAATCCAATACTAGATAAAACTTTAGCACTTTCGGTTAAGATTGTTAAGTTTTGCGATCAATTACACAAAAACAATAATAAAGATCTAGCAAGGCAATTACTTCGATCTGGTACATCAATTGGAGCAAATATTCGTGAAGCCCAAAACTCTGAAAGCAATGCAGACTTCATTCATAAGTTCAAAATTGCATCAAAAGAAATCAAAGAAACAGAATACTGGTTAGATATTATTGAAGAGTGTTATGAAAATTATAACATTGATGATCTATCAAGTTTATTGAATGAAGTAGCTAAAATCACAAATTCAATTATTACAACTATGAAAAACAAAACCAAGAGATAATACATTAACATATTATCCCATTAACATATTAGGTACTTCTCTCCCTCTATCGCTAACACCGTATTTCCAAACTCACCTTTTGCTTCTTCAAGAAGTGCATCCAACTCACGGTAGCGGGCAGAAAAATGTCCAATCATTAATTGTTTCACATTTGCTTTTTTTGCAATGATACCGGCCTGTAATGCTGTGGTATGGTAGGTTTCAATCGCTCTGTCTATTAATTCGTGTAGGAATGTTGCTTCGTGGTAAAGGAAATTAACTCCGTCTATTTGTTCAAGAAAATCTTCATTATAGAGCGTATCAGAACAATAGGCAAAGGAACGAGGTGGTGCAGGATCGAAGGTTAGTTCTGCATTTGGAATGGTTTTACCATGTTTATCAGAATAATCAATACCATTTTTAAGTAATGGAATATACTCCAATGGCACATCGTATTCTTCTAATTTAACCGTGTTAATTTTACGTTTTCGTGGTTTTTCTTTGATCAAAAATCCAGTTGTTGGAATTCTATGATTTAGGATAATTGTTTCAACAGTTACATCATTATTTTCGAAAATTTGCTCTGTATATTCAGTATGAGTAAAGTGAAAAATAACTTCATAACGAAGTTTCGTTTCCGAAACCATTAATTGTAAATCGACAATTTCTTTTAGTTGTGGTGGCCCAAAAACATGTATTTCTTTTACACGACCATTTAAGTGCATGGTAGAAAGTAAACCAACTAATCCAAGGTAATGATCGCCATGTAAATGAGAAATAAAGATATAATCTATACGAGACGATTTTAGTTTAAACTTATTTAACTGATTTTGGGTGGCTTCACCACAATCAATTAAATAAAACTTATCGTTAATGTTTAATAATTGGGCACTCGGATTTCGATTGTATGCAGGGGTTGCAGAGCTACTTCCTAAAACAATGATCTCAAAACTACCCATTTATAAATAATTTATTGGTCTTCCTCTCCCATTTCCTTTCGCAAATCTCTCTCAATTTCTTCCATAAAAACTAAATCGATTGCTTCGGTAATGGTTGGAACTATACTAAAATAATTTTCAGTTGTAGATAAGCCAAGAAGTTGTTGTATTTCTGAATGAACCCCAGTTAAAACAAATGTTCCTTCGTAGTTTCGACATAAACGATTTGCAGATAATAGAGCACTTGCTCCAGATTCATCCACTCCATGTACATTACTTAAATCTAAAATAATGTTATAAATACCTTCTGTATGAATAAGTAATATTTCTGATTTTAACTTCGGACCTGTTTCAGAATTTAATACTTCAACGTCTAAAGGTTTTATTAATACGTACTTTTCGTGTTTGTCTAATTCAAATCTCATAGGGCTAATTTACAATAAAATTATTTTAATAGTTTACTAAGTGCAGAATTTACATTTTCTTCAATTCTTGCGTTTACATTTTCTAAGGATATTTTTTCGAATTTCATCCCCGTTATCTTCTCATATAATTCAATATATCTATCAGAAATTTCAGCAATTTTAGCATCAGTCATTTCTGGAATCTGTTGCCCATCCTTGCCTTGGAAGCCATTTTCTATGAGCCACTGCCTTACAAATTCCTTTGATAATTGTTTCTGCTCTTCTTTGTTCTTCTGACGATCCTCATATCCCTCTGCATAGAAATACCTAGAAGAATCTGGCGTATGAATTTCATCAATTAAATAGATTTTATCTCCAATTTTCCCAAATTCATACTTTGTATCTACTAAAATCAAGCCTTTCTCTGCAGCCATCTCCTGCCCTTTATTATATAAGGCGAATGTATAAGCTTCCAATTGTGCATATTCATGTTCGGTTACCAATCCTTGAGAAATAATTGCTTCTCTACTGATATCCTCATCATGGCCTTCATGTGCTTTAGTGGTAGGAGTAATAATAGGTTGAGGTAAACGATCATTTTCATTTAAACCTTCTGGAAGAGCGACTCCACAAATAGTTCTTTTTCCGGCTTTATATTCACGAGCTGCATGTCCTGCTAAGTAACCACGTACAACCATTTCTACAGGGTATGTTTCGCAACGAATACCAATTGTTACCGATGGATCAGGAACCGCTAATACCCAATTAGGAACTATATTTTTAGTCGCTTCTAAAAAATAGGCAGCAATTTGATTTAATACCTGCCCTTTGTATGGGATTGGTCGTGGTAATATTACATCGAAAGCAGAAATACGATCGCTTGCATGCATCACTAAATATTGATTATTGATGTTGTAAACATCGCGCACTTTTCCACTGTAAAATCCAACTTGATTGGGAAAATGGAAGGTTGGTTCTTTATGATTAGACATTATCTGTAATTGTTGAAATTTCTTGCGATTTACTGAATATCTCCGTAAGCTTCAAGTATTCTTTTCACTAATTTATGACGAACAACATCTTCACCTGTTAAATATATAATGTCAATGCCTTGAATATCCTTTAAAATATTGATGGCAGTGTATAAACCCGACATTGATTTTTTAGGTAAATCTATTTGAGTAACATCCCCTGTTAGTATAAATTTAGCGGTTGGCCCCATACGAGTGAGGAACATTTTCAACTGCATATCTGTAGCATTCTGAGCCTCATCTAAAATTACAAAAGCATTATCTAAAGTACGCCCACGCATAAATGCAAGCGGTGCAATTTCAATGGTTCTATTTTCTAAATATAATTTTAGCTTGTCTGCAGGAATCATATCATCCAATGCATCATACAAAGGGCGTAAATATGGATCGATTTTTTCTTTTAAATCACCTGGTAAAAAACCAAGATTTTCTCCGGCTTCTACCGCAGGGCGAGTTAAAATAATTCTTTTAACTTCCTTATTTTTCAACGCTTTTACAGCAAGTGCAACGGCTGTATACGTTTTACCCGTACCAGCAGGCCCAATAGCAAAAAGGATGTCATTCTTTTCGCAAGAAGCAACCATTTTCTTTTGATTTTGCGTTCGAGCTTTTACCACATTTCCGTTTGGACCGAAAACCAACGGTTCTGCATCATTACCTGTTGAAGACACATGTACATGCTTGGGTTCGATGTCGGAAGTTACACTACCTAAAATAGATTTTAATTCATCTTCATTTAAGTGGTTAAATTTTTCGTAATGAG
>CALRIM020000164.1:0-6817 GCA_943360385.1 Rhizobium sp. Q54
ATTGTGAATGCCTTTTATAACGGAAGTGCTTACTGCACTAGAAGGCAAGTAAGCATTATTCAAATTCGCGATTATATTATTGCTAATTGTAATTATGGATGCACCAAAATTGTAAATTCCAATGATTACTTGTTCTGAACTACTTGTAGCGTTACTTAATGCATTTATACTATTTGCGGTAGAGGTACTACCAATGGTGTTTCCACTAATTGTAAGGGTCGTAGTATTGCTATTTGATCCAATACCAATAAAACTATTTGCTACAGTAGAAGTGCTTCCTGTTGTATTTATTGAACCAATACTATTGTTAGCTATTGTAGAAACAGTACCAGAAGCATCTACACATATTCCATATGTAAATGCTCCAGTTGTAGAGGTATTAGTTACTATAGCTCCAGTTCCCGTTGCACCTCCAATAATATTTCCTACACTAGTGCCGATATTTGCAGAACCAGCATTTAAATTGATGCCCGAAAATATTCCTGGAATAGATGAAGCTCCAGAACTTGTACTAAAGTTTATATTGGTAATGGTATTTCCCTGAACACTTGTTGGTGTAGTGCTGCCAACTCCCAAAGAGATACCTCTGAATCGGTTGGTGAAAACACCATTAACTGTCCATGCAGTACCTCCTGCATTGGCTTGGCTACCACCAATATAATTATTAGTAATTATGAAATTATTTCCTGAAGAATTGGAAATATTAATCACATTAATTTGAGCAGTGCTTGCTGTAGCTGTTCTAGTAGCTGTTTGATAAAAACTATTTGCATTAATCGTCCAATCTGTGTTTCCAGCACCTAAGGAAACACCACTCGAAGTTGAGGAAGTTGCATTGAAAAAATTAAAAATATTACAATTAGAAATAGTGTTTCCACTATTATTGGTTGCTGTAGTGGTTGTAGAACCAATTGAGAAGATTCCATTTAAGGCTGCTTCAGCTGCAAGTGGTGAGGCCGAGCCTCCGGCATTTCCATCTATGTCGCAATTATCGATGGTATTATTGTCGTTTCCAGTTGTTCCAGAAGTGGTGGAAAAGGTAACAACACCAAATGATGCCGATCCAAAAGTGGAACTTAATTTTGCATATTTTATACTATTGTTACTGGCATCATTTATTAATTGAATGGCTGTTCCTCCAGTAGCTGTGCTTGTGTTAGAAACTATTAAATCTTTTGTTGATCCAACTCCATTTACTCTACCATCAATAATTATATAACTTCCTCCATTTATGTTTATAGTGGCTACAACATTGTTGGAGGTAATACTTAAACCAGTTGCTGCTGGTCTAATAGTAATTGTGTTTACAACACTCGAGCCTGTGATATTTGAAATGGTAAGCGGATAAGTTTCTGAAGCGCTGTTGTAATTTGCTTGTAAGCTAAAAATTACTGGTCCATCCAATCCAGCAGCATTTGCTGCCGTTAAGGCATCTGTAATGGAAATGTAATCCGCACCAGTAGCGCCTATTGTTTTGGTGCCGTTAAATGTAGTAGTACGATTTTGATTTTTTTGTTGAGCGTATGCAAATTCTGTCAATAGAAAAAGGCATACCATAGTCATCCGTAGATAACCTGAGGTTAATACTTTTTGCATTATTAATTTAGTTTAGTTTGGGTATTGGGTAATATTTTATTATTCTGGGTGGGAATAATATATTAAATATAGAATATTTTAGTCGTAATAGTAAATTATCAATCAAATTTGTAACAATTTTGTTATAAATGGGTCTAGACTATTGAAATCTAACATTATTGTATGTGTCGATTAATCTATATATTAGCCTTATGACTATTAAATTTTTAAAGCCATTATTTATTATTTCTATTCTCTATATTGTTGTTGTATCGTGTTGTGCGAAGAAGAAAAATGCTCAGAATACAACCTCTTCAATAGGATTACAAGTTTGCCCTGATGAGTGGATACAAAATAAAATGCCAGGAACGGGGGGGACAGAACCCAATGAATACTTTGTGCTAGAAGGAAAGAGAAGAGAACTCAAGGAATTCGACTTATCTTGGATAAAGAAAAACTGTAACATAAAACCTCAAATAGTTCAGTAGGCACCATAATTGATTAAACATAACATCCTTATAAATTAAAATTAAATGAGAAAGTCAAACCTTAAATTCCGAATGGCAGCAATTGTTGGCCTAACGGTATTTACTCAAATGGTTTTTGCAGGAAACCCAATGCAAAAATCAACTAAGAAATTTGCTCTACCCAAAAATGTAGGAACGGCAGATTATCAAGCAAAAACGATTGTTGTAAAAATAGATCCCTCGAAGAAATCTTCCTTAGGAAAATCTAGTATAGGAATTCCTGCCTTACAATCAGTATTTCAAAAAGTTGGAGTAACGCAAGTGAATAGAATGTTCCCAACGGCATCTGCAACTTTAAGTAGAATGCCCGATGGTACTACTAGTCCTGACATTACCACCATTTACAAAATTCAGTATACTGCGGATGTACCATTGGTAGATGTAATTAATGAAATTTTGAAATCAGAGGATGTAATCTATGCAGAACCATCATACATTTATCATGTTTCTTATCGCCCAAATGATCCTGATACAGGTACTACAAAAAATTATTACCAACGTATAATTAAAGCATACGAGGCTTGGGATGTTTCTAAAGGAGATACAAATGTGATAATCGGTATAGTGGATACTGGAGGCGATTTAGATCACCCAGATTTGGCTGCAAATATTAAATACAATTATGCCGATCCAATTGATGGTTTAGATAATGATAACGATGGTTACATTGATAATTTTAAAGGATGGGATTTTGTTGGTCCAGTTTCTTCTGCATTTGTAGGAGACGGTGATCCTAATGTTCAAGCAGGTGGTAATGATCATGGTGTACACGTAGGTGGAGATGCTTCTGCCGTAGCAGATAATGGGGTAGGTATTGCTGGTGTTGGTTTTAAATGTAAATTACTTTATGTTAAATGTACTCCAGACGCAAATGAGAATGCAATTTATACTGGGTACGAAGGTATTGTTTATGCAGCAGATCATGGTGCTTCAATTATTAACTGCTCATGGGGCGGTCAAGGTGGTGGAGCAGCTGGGCAAGATGTTGTGAACTATGCTTTGGCTCATGGTGCATTAGTAGTTGCAGCAGCAGGAAATGATGCAGTAGATAGTTACGATTATTTCCCAACTTCATATAATGGTGTATTGTCTGTTGGCGCTACAACCTCAACCGATCGTCGTTCTACGTTTTCTAACTTCGGTTACAGTGTAGATGTTTCTGCTCCAGGTTCTGGAATTTACAGCACTGTATATAATAATTCATATGCATCTTATGATGGTACTTCTATGGCTTCTCCAATAGCAGCAGGTGCTGCAGCATTAGTAAAGTCTCATTTCCCTGCTTATAATCCAATGCAAGTTGGTGAACAATTACGTGTAACATGCGATGATATTTCAGCAAAAAATGGTGGCTCTTATAAAGATAAATTAGGGAAAGGTCGTATCAATGTGTATAGAGCATTAACAGTTGTTTCCCCATCTATTAGAGCTACAAATATTTCATTAACTGATAACCACAATGGTTCTTATTTACCAGGTGATACCGTTAGTATTAATTTAGAAATTATTAATTACTTAGCTGCAACTTCTAATTTGCAAGTTGCGTTCTCTTCACCAACAACAAGTATCACCGCTTTAGGAGCTACTCAAACGGTAGGAGTTTTATCTACTCTTGCAAAAACAAATGTACTTGGGTTTAAATTTTATATTAAACCAAGTGCTACAGAAAACGAAACAATTACGTTAAAATTTGCATATACTGATGGTTCTAGTTATGTGGATGCTCAATATTTATCTTTAGAAGTAAATATTTCATCCTTAAATATAACTGTAAACCAAATTGGAAGTACTGCTACAGGAATTGGTAGAGTTGGATTTAGAAATGGTGATGCAACAGGTGGCTTAGGTGTTAGCTATAAAGGTGTAAGTATGTTGTATGAGGCTGCTTTTATGGTTGGTGCTTCTAGTACACAGGTATCTAATAATGCTCGTTCAGAAGTGGCAACTCCAGATGAACATTTTGTATCGACTCAACGTGTACATATGAATTCAGCTGCTGGTGTTGATCATTATTCTAGTGGTGAATTTTCTGATGCTTTATCTGCTGCTCCATTGGGACTTCAAGTTAAACATAGAGAACTTGCTTGGGCATCTGCTCCAAACGATAAATATTTTATTGTGGAGTATAAAGTAAAAGCGAATAGCAACGTGGCTGCTTATATGGGAATGTTCTACGATTGGGATATCGCATCTGCACCTAATAACCAAATTTTTTGGGATAGCACTTTACGCATGGGATATGCAATGACATACGTAAACACTGATCCATTAGCAGCAGTAAAAATACTTTCTACTAATGCTCCAGTTCAATACTACGGGCAATCGCATTCTGTTACTGGAGATCCTCAAGAAGGAGGTTTCTCAACAGCAGAAAAATACATGACATTGTCGAGTGGAGTAGTTAATCCTGAATATGGAAATAACGGAACAGGTATAGATGTTATGTATACTATTGGTGCAGGCCCGTATAATTTAAATTCTTCTACGGAATCTGTTTTTGCATTTGCTGTAATTGCTGGAGATAACATTGCAGATATTAAAGCTAGTGCAGCAGCAGCTCAATCTAAATACGATAATTTTGTAAGTACATTAGGAATGAACAATACAAAAAACAACCAACGTTCATTCATATACCCTAATCCAAGTGAAGGAAACATAAGTATTGTAATTCCAACAGAAGCGAATGGAGCAACTATAGAAATTATGGATGCTTTAGGAAGAGTGGTTTCTTCGGAAATATTCTCTGGATTGAATGATACTTTCCAATTAAATAATTTGAAACTTGTAAACGGAGTTTACACAGTAACAGTAAAAACTGAAGCTGGTAATTTTGTGAATAAACTTATAATCGAATAATCGATTAACGAACTAACGAACTTGCGAAACTAATTCGCAGGTTCGCCATTTCGTAGGTTCGCAACTTCGATTTTATTTCCCTAAGTTAAAACAAACCCTACACCTAGGCTCATAACTTTCTTTTTCGCCTAGTAAAACCTGACTATCGCTTGATACTTTTCTGAAGGAGTGACTCGCAGAACTACCACATTGAACACATACTGCTTGAACTTTTGTAACATATTCTGCAATGGCCATTAATGCTGGCATGGGTCCAAAGGGCTGCCCTAAATAATCCATATCTAAACCTGCCACAATTACTCTAATTCCTTTCGATGCTAGTTTAACACAAACGGAAGGTAGTTCGTCATCGAAAAATTGAGCTTCATCTATTCCAACTACTTGAACATTGTTAGATAAAAGTAAAATAGATTCTGCGCTGGTTACAGGTGTGGATTGGATGGAATTTAAATCGTGAGAAACAATGGCCTTATCGTCGTATCTAGTATCAATTGCTGGTTTGAAAATTTCACATGTGAGTTTTGCATACTCGGCTCTACGTAATCGTCGGATTAATTCTTCTGTTTTCCCAGAAAACATCGACCCACAAACAACTTCTATAGATCCTCTAGTTAATTGTTTTCGCTGAAAGGGTTCGTTAAATAATGTCATATTGCCAATTGTTGCCGTGAAAATACAAAATTTATCCAACTGAAAATGTATATTTACCCCATTGATTTTAAAAATGGATAAACAAGTTTATATTGATAAAATAGCGCTTATTAGCGAGGAATTGCAAATAATTTCAAGTAACTGGATTCGTAAGGATTATAAAATTGACCCAATTGAAGTTGATACTTATTTATCGAATCTTCGGTACTTGTCTGAACAAGCAGCATTTTTACGTAGATTGTTAGAATCTCAACAAGTGGACAATGCTTCCGATTTGCACGTGCACATGTCAAGTATTCCTGCTCGCAAAACTCCTGTGGAATTTCCTGTAGAGGAAACAATAATAGAAGAAGTTCTACCTCCTGCAGTTGAGCATACTCCAGAAATTGCAGCACAAGAATTTGAATCGGAATTAAGTTTACATGAAAAACTTTCTAGTCAAATAAAATCTAACTCTTTAGCAGATTCTTTGAAGGATACATTCTTTCAGAAAGATTTAAATTTATCTTTCAATGAACGATTCTTTTTCATTAATGAATTGTTTAATGCAGATCAAAAAGATTTCGAAAAAGTAATTTCACATCTTGCTACATTAGACTCTTGGGAAGAAGTTGAGTTTTATCTAAATGCAACATGTGTTGTACCCTACAATTGGGAAAGCAAAGATGAACCTAAATTGAAATTCTATGAATTTCTTCAAAAAAGGTTTAATTAATATTTTTCTTAGTTCGTTTTAAATCTAAAATATTAAGTGGATTGTTTGGTAATCCTGTAATATTTTTTGGAATTAATCGAACGGATTGGTCGTAGTATAAAATTACCATTGGCGACTCTTCTAACACAATCCTTTCCATTTGCTGATACATGGAAAATCTAATAGAATCGTTCGTTTCGAAGAATGATGCCTCAAATAATTTGTCGAATGTAGGGTTGTGAAAGTGTGTATAGTTTGGTCCGTTCGGAACAAAATTTTTCGAGTAAAATACGGCTAAATAATTTTCTCCATCTGGGTAGTCTGCAATCCACGAACCTCTAAAAAAGTTTACATTGTTTTTAGAAATAAGCTCTCGTAAACTTGATCCCTGATGTACTTCTACTTTTGTTTTAATTCCGATATTTTGTAATTCGCTTTGTACAAATTCAATTAAATCTCTGTAGGTTGAAGTTGTATTTAATGTTATTTCTGGAAGATTTTTTCCTTCAGGATA
>CALRIM020000165.1:0-6801 GCA_943360385.1 Rhizobium sp. Q54
CTATTATTAGAGGACGATTATAAAATGTCGCAGGAGATCCTGCAATATTTACAGAATCAATCCTATAAATGTGATGTAGTATATGATGGCTTGGTATTTCTTAAACAGCTGAAGCTAGTTGATTACAATTTGTATATTTTAGATATTAATGTTCCTTCACTGAACGGAATTGAAGTTTGCAAAAAAATTAGAGAAGAAGATAAACTTACTCCAATTTTAATGTTAACTGCCTATAGCGCGGTGGAGGATAAGGTGGAGGCATTAAATTATGGTGCCGACGATTATTTAATAAAACCTTTTCATTTTGATGAATTATTAGCACGAATAAATGCACTATTAAGAAGGTCGAATAGCAATAGTTCTGAAGAAGCACAAACTATTAAGATAGCTGATTTGGAATTATTTCCAGAAGAAATGAAAGTAAAAAGAGCTGGCATTCCTATAAATTTAACACCAAAAGAATATAAATTATTAGAGCTCTTATTAAAATCAAAGGGTAGAACAGTTTCTAAGCAAACCATTGCAGAAGAGGTGTGGGACATTAATTTTGAAACAGGGACCAACACAATTGAAGTTTATATTAATTTCTTAAGAAATAAAATTGATAAGGGGCACGATAAAAAATTAATTCATACTCGCCCTGGATATGGCTATTTTTTGAAAGAGGAATAACATGAATTTAAAACAACGATTCTCCATAATATTCAGTGCTTTATTCTCAATAGTTTTAGCGCTGGTTATGGTGATTCAATTTTCTCTTTTTGAACAATTTAGAAAAGAGGAATTCAAACAAAGACTTCAGGAAAAAGTAGAATATACTATTAAATTATTGATTGAGGGGGAAGCAGTAAATAAAGAATTACTTAAAATATTTGATAAGAATTCCATCAATACAATTTACAAAGAAAAGATTTTAATTTTTAATGATAGTTTAAAATTAGTTTATAATAGTACCGATGATGTTTTACTTTCTTGGGATATAGAGGACTTGAATTACATCAAAAAAAATAATTCGTTTTTCAAAAGAATTGGCGATGATGAAATTTATGGTACATCTTATACCGTAAAAGACAAAAACTATTTTGCTCTTATAAAGGCAGAAGACAAATATGGATTTAGTAAAATAGTATACTTAAAATATTTATTAATTGGGTCGTTTTTAATTAGCAATTTTCTGGTGTGGGGTCTATCCTTTTATTTGAGTAAAATAAGTCTAGGCCCATTAGACATAGTAACAAATAAAATAAAAGAAATTTCTGAAAAGAATTTAAATGTACGATTAAAAGAAAGTAAAAATAAAGATGAGATTTATGCGCTCTCCAATTCCTTCAATCAAATGATTGATCGGATAGAAAAATCGTATAAAAAACAAAAAGAATTTACCTCTAATGCTTCGCATGAATTAAGAACACCAATTACTAGAATAGTTTCTCAACTAGAAAATATTATTAGAAATAGAGAATTAGATCCTCAATTAAAAAACACTTTAATAAGTATTTCAGAAGACTCTTATCAATTATCAGAACTCGTTAGTTCCTTACTCCTGCTTTCTAGAATTGAAGAGGCCGAAAAAACTAAATTTATTCGTTCCAATAGATTAGATGAATTAATTTTTAGTAGTTCTAGTGTTGTCTCAAAATCCTACTCAGATTATAAGTTGATATTCGACATCCAAAATAATTCAACAAAGGAAATTAATTTAGAAATCGAATCAGATGAATCTTTTCTAAAAATTGCTTTTATTAATTTGTTGAAAAATGCCTACATATATTCAAACGACAATATTGTTTATTGTAATATTGAGCAATTTGAAGACACGATAACCATTTCTATCATTAATAGAGGCATTGCACCTGATGTTACCGATAGTGAAGAACTATTTCAACCATTTTATAGAGGAAGTAATAGTATTAACAAATCTGGTAGCGGATTAGGCTTAGGTATAACTAAAAGGATTATACTATACCATAATGGGACCATTAGTTTCGAGCGACCAGATAAAAACACTAATTCTTTAAAAGTTTCTTTTTCTACACCATCCTAACAGCTACCTTTAACTTATTTACTTTATCAGCATACTAGCATATCAGCACATTAACATGTTAATATGTTAATAAATTGATAACATCTCCTTGACTTGCAGTTGATTAATTATGGCTTATTTTTATAAACCGTAATCATATGAACTGGAAAAAATTCAGTGGGGAAATGCTTCCCGTCGACATCATTTCTGAAGTTGAGAAAACAATAGAGCGAGAATACGAATTAGGCAATAAGCTTAAAGTTTGTATTGGAACCGACTCACAGGTAAAAGGAGCCATGATAGATTTTGCTACAGTAATTGTTTTTTTGCGTGAGCAAAAAGGCGGATTTATGTATATCAATCAAGAGCGAATTCAGAAAAAGATGGGTATTAAGGAACGTATGTTGAATGAAGTACAACGTTCTATTGAGATTGCCTATGCTTTATGCGATTTGTTGGATTTATACGATGTAGACTTAGAAGTACATGCTGATATAAATACAAACCCAAACTTTAAATCTAACCAAGCATTACACGAAGCAATGGGATATATTTTAAGTATGGGTTTTGTATTTAAAGCAAAGCCAGAAGCATTTGCGAGTTCATATTGTGCGAACAAAATGGTTCATTAAAACTTTTTCGTGATTCCAATTTTCCCATTAGAGAAAACGCTTCCTCCGCCGAATTCTAAATTAACAGCTAAGGTATTGCTGAAGAAATACCTTCCGCCAATTTGTCCACCTAAGCCTAATCCAGATGCACCAGAACCAGGATAGCCAGATGGCGAATTCCATATGTAAAATCCAATGTTTAAACCAGCATATAAATCCCATTCTGGATCGATATCAAGTAATTCATTAAAATGGTAATTTCCGTTTCCTGATATTCCAATTATACTATGGCTATAAGTTGTACCAATAATTTTCTGTCGGTAAGAACGGAAACTAAGCTCACCACCGAGTGTGATATTGTCTTTAAAACCATGGTCTATACCTACATAAACTGGAATACCCCATCCAGAAAATCCTAAGCCTACATTTAATTGGTTTCTACCCACCTCTAATGTACCTTGAGCGAATGTTGCGGTAGTCGATAACGCTACCAGAACAACAATTAGTAATTTTTTCATAGTTGATAATTTAAGTGAAAAATTTAAAACAAGTCTACGCCAAAATTATTGCATTGTTTCATTAAACATCTCTTTTATTACTTTTTCTCGGTATGAAAATATTTTTTCAATTTCATTAGAAATTAACAATGAATTCATCATTCGACCTATAATTCCGAGAGGAACTACATAATCTACAATATCAATCATTTCCACACCTCCTTCTATCTGTTTAAAGTGATGTTGATGATGCCACATACTGTATGGACCAAAACGTTGTTCATCCACAAAATATTGTTTTTCCAACACGTGTGTTATTTCTGTACACCAATTCAATTTGAGTCCAAATAATGGCGAAACCTTATAGGCAATTAACTGCCCTGGGTACATTTTCTCCTCATTAAACTCTGAGATGATGTTAAATCCCATCTTTGGCGGGGTAATTTTTGACAAGTTTTTTGGTGAAGAAAAGAAATCCCAAGCCTCCTCTAAGCTAATAGGAATAATAGTTTTATACTTTTTAGTGTAAATTTTCATTATGGGTTAACACCATTTTGTTTACATTGTTTATCCCTGTTTCAAAAATTCTTGGCTTATAGGTGCATTTATTAAATGTTCCAACGCCACTCTTTTTCGCTTCTTCAATCCTTTAAAATAAACAGGCGATAATCCTGTTACCTTCTTAAACTGATTTGAGAAATGAGGAACACTACTATAATGTAATTTAAAGGCAATTTCTTTTATGCTCAATTCATTGTAAATAATTAGCTCCTTTGCTCTTTCTATTTTATTTATGATGATGAATTGCTGTAAAGTTGTACCTGTAACTTCCGAAAACAAACTAGAAAGAGAGGTATATTCGCATTCTAATTTATTACTTAAGTATTCAGAATAGTTTACTTCTGGCAATTCATTTGTATAATGAATTAAATCTATAATTGCATTTTTTACTCGTTCAATCTGAATAGATTTTTTATCCTCCATTATTTCATGCCCGTTCTTCAATAAAGCAAATTTTACTTTTTCGAATTGCTTCACACTAATTTTTTGCAATACTTCTAATTCTCCTAATTCTATACTAGAGATTTTAATGTTGAGTTTCTTGAACTCTTCTTTAACCATTAGCTTACAGCAATGGCTTACCATGTATTTAATATATATTTTCAATGTTTATAAAATTTAGTTATTTCGCAAATAAAGCCCATCGATTTCTCGATTGGGCTTTACAAAATTTATTAAAAAAGTATTACTGTACTATTAATTTCCCAGTTTGAAAAGCATTTCCATCCTTTACAATTTGATAGAAATATAAGCCTTTATTAAAATCATAAGTATCAAGTACAAGTAATGATTGATTGATAAGTGTTGATAAAACTAATTGTCCTAATGAATTATAAAGTACAATTGTATAATTATTTACATCAGATGCATTTAATACATTAATTTTTAAATAAGTACTAAATGGATTTGGACTAATTGAAATTATATTTTTGTTGGCAGGTGTTTCAAAAATACCTGTAGTAACACAAGATGGTGATACTACTGCAGGGCCAATGGTTACTGCTGTAGTAGAAATTGCACCATCTGTAATTAACATACGACCAACAATACTAACACCTGTAGCAAATGCACTGGTTGCTCCATTATTACAAATAATTGTTCCTTTAAATTCAGAATAATCATTAATGTTTACCGCTCCCTCTATTTTCCAATAAACATTTTCTGCTTTGGCACCATTTATTAACAACACTTTTGCATAAGTACTGGTAGTAAGTGCACCATTAATTTTAATTACAAAAACAGCATCTGCGTTTCCTTGCGCATCTAAGTATAATGTATCGGTAAAATTAGTAGCAGCATCTAACAAATAAGTATGAGGAGTTAAAACTAAACCGTTTCCGAATTGAGCTGGAAATAATAAAGTAATATCTGTAGCCAATGTATTTACATAAGTATAGGCCACTAATAAATCTGCAGCACAAGCTGCGGTAGAAACATCTGCAATAAGATGTAACTCACCAACAATTGATAATGAATCGAATCCAGAAACTGCACCGTTGTTGCTTCCTACGTTTCCAGTTATGCTAGATGTTCCAACATTTGTAACGGCTCCATCTGAAGAAAAAACAGAATAACATTCTGCTTTACCCAATGAAGGGGCTGCTGGACCAGTAAGCAAAGTGCTTCCACAACCAATTGGTTTGTCTATTAAAACACCACTAATGGTTATTGCACCAGATGTAGAGAATGCACGACCTTCTAAAGTATCTAAGGAGTTCATTTCAATAGCAGCATTGTTTGCTACAATAGTTCCACACATTACTGTTTGTGCTCCCATGCTCACCAATCCTTCTACTTTCCAAAACACATTACAAGCTAATGCTCCATTAATTAATTTTACTTTAGAGCTAGCTGCTGTAGAAAGTGGCCCTCCTATTTGAATAATAAAAAGTGCGTTTGCATTTCCTTGAGCATCTAATAATAATGTTCCATTTAAGGTTGCGGCACTAGCTATTGAATAAATTCCAGGAGTAAAGGTTAATCCACCACCTAATAAAGAAGAAGGGAATAAAGTTGGAATTGCGGAATTCAATTGTCCGTAAAGTGTTATTAAGTCTGCAGTGGCATTTGCTGTTGCAGCATCTGCACTGTGCATATTACCATTTACATTTCCGAATGCTGTATTAGATCCGTTATTACTTCCTACATCACCTGTAATATATGAGAAGCCCGTATTACTAATTGGGCCAATAGCTGTAAAAATTGCAAAGTCTGCCGTAGCACCTAAATTGGGAGCTTGCGCAAAAGTAAGAAGTGGAAAAAATGTAACTAATAAAATGATTGTGTGTTGTAATGTTCTTTTCATATTTGTTGTTTGTTAATTGGAATTTTTTATTCCATCAAAGATTAGAAGAATATAGTGCGTTTAGTTATACCCAAAATTTTAATCATTACATAATTCACTGATTATACTTCAATATCAATTAACATTTATAAGTGATTTCTGTAACAAGCATCTTTTAGAGTGTAACATATCTATTGCTATTAAAGTGAACTTTGATAGATAAAATAGATTATGAAAAAATTATTACTAATACTCTTGTGCCTATTAAGTTTAACAGGGTTAAACGTCCATGCACAAAAATCAAAAAGCAACGCTAGTTCGTATGGAAACACCTTAAACATGGGCTTGGGTATAGGTTACTACGGATATGTTGGTCGATCAATTCCTGTTATACATTTAAATTATGAATTTGATGTTGCAAAAAATTTCACGCTTGCACCTTTCATCAGTTTTTATTCTGTAAGTAATGAGTACTATTGGGGAAACTCAAATAACCCAGCAAGATATTACACTTATCGCGAAACTGTTATTCCCGTTGGAGTAAAAGGGACCTACTATTTCGATCAATTAGTAAATGCTGGTAGTAAATGGGACTTCTATATTGCAGGTTCATTGGGCTTGGCAATTGTAAACCGTCATTGGGAAAATGGTTACGAAGGGAATACGAATTATTACAGAAGTGCACAACCCCTATACTTAGACTTTCATATTGGCACCGAATATCATTTCAACTCTCGTATTGGTGCATTCTTAGATTTAGCTGGAAATGGTTCTAGCATTGGTATTGCAATACATTAATCAACATAAAATTATGAACAACTTATT
>CALRIM020000166.1:0-6786 GCA_943360385.1 Rhizobium sp. Q54
TGATTTTAAAGAGAATTTAAACGAACTCAAAAACGCAGCTAATAAAAAATGATGGGAGACATATTCGAACAAAACAAAGAGAAGTACAGAGATCTGATTGTAAGACGAACAGAACTGGAAATACAGATTGTAAGAAATTTACACAATCCACTAATAGTTTCTGAATTACGAAGTGAATACAGAAAGCTCATTGACGAACTAGAGGAAACAATGGATCAACTAATTAAAATGACCAATGGCAAAGAAGTACCATTTGAAAAAGAAGATCGCACGATTAACTGAAATTGAGCGATACGCATTGCTTTTGACACTTGGAAAATCACTTCGAACCCTGGAGCGATGGTGTTCCATTCCCAAAGGATCCAAATGCTTTATACCGGAGGATTCTTTAATGGTGCTTTGTGAAACATTTAAGTGTACTCCTGAAGAATTAGTAAACAATTGAAAACAAAATAAGCGAAAATCAGTGAAAATGTGCTAAAACCTATAAAGTGTATGGATGCCAAAGAACATATTGCCCAGTACCTCACAGCTCAAGCGATTTTTGAAGGTGAGATAGATAGACGACAAGAAGAATTTACCAAATACTTAAAGCGAACGGATGCAAAGCCCAACATTATACATGAGCACAACTTTCACATCAGCGAAATGAATAAGTTCATGCAAACGGCCACTAAAACAATTATGCAGCTCTCGATGGAACTTGAATTACAAACACGTAAAGCAAACGATATACAGCACATCATTGACAACCTGGAGGGAATGAAAAAAACGATTGATACCCTAAACGCATTTGCAGACAACCTACAAACACACGCATAACATGAAAACATTCAAACAACAATTATTGACAGGAGAAATAGAAGTTACAATTCATAGAGAATGTAATCCGGCCCCACTTCATAAAACATTTACTTCAGTTGAGGAAATGGAAAAATTCATTGAGTATACAGAAGTTCGAGACTACACCTCCATTGTAATGAGCCAAACCAATAAGATTGATCCTATTAAGCTAGATAGTGATGATCTAGTATTACGTCATGAAATACAAGTTCGTTTGGTGATGGACTCGACAGATGCCTTTAAAGCTGAAATTATATACACCAATGCAGTTCCATTATTAGAGAAGTATTTTCCAACCTGGCCACCCCTGGAGGAAGTCAAAAGGTGGAGCCTCGATTATTGGACCAGGAATAAATCACAGATCATCGAGTATGGTGCACATGATCGCATTTCATTTAAGGAGGAACGAGAAGCTTCAGGCTTCACTTTTAACATTTCAAAGTAACCTTTTCAACTGCTGAAAATCAGCGTTTTAACCCTCACTCGATAATATAAGAAACAACTGGTTTGAAAATATAGACAAATGAGCAATGCATTACCCAACATATCAATAAAATCGGCAAGCGAAGTTCCTGCGGTATCCTCGGAACTTCTTAAAAACAAGAAAATGCTTGCTGCAAATAACAAGCATTCCAATAAGATCAGTTGGTACCGTAGGAACGCACTCGATATGGTAGATGCCATTGATACTCATTTAATCGACAAATACGCTGTTTATTTACCTTCTACCTGGCAAGAGTTCAAAGCCACTCGTTCGCACGTGATGGATTATGATTCCTATGGTGACGAAATGGATTTAGAGCTCTCACAGCTCGTTAAACTTCGTTATGATCTATTACGTAGTGGCAAGGCCGTTTATGCCGTATTTGAAGGCAATGGCGTTCCTATCAAAACACAAATGCTTTCGTGTTGGTATTCTAAACACCGGTTAGATCCTGTTTGGAATTACAGAAAATCGCAACTCATTCGTAAGATCTATAGAGACTATTTGCTCAAATCAAATATTCACATGCAATACCATCCGTGCCACTTAGTATTGACAGTGCCGCATAAGGATGGTAAATTCATGGATAAGGAATTTTATGTAAAGGAAATAACCAGGTGTTTCAATCAACTACGCAAAACCGACACCTGGAAGGAATATGTTTATGGTGGTGAATATGGTGTAGAGGTAAAGAGTTCAGCTCGTGGGAATGGTTTACACATTCACATTCACTCACTTGTTTTCCAGCACAAACAATATACAGTTAATGAAGTTCGTGAAGCTTTAGCAATCGAATGGAAGGCTATTACAGATGCGGAATTTATACATTACGAAACCTTGTACCATTACAAAAAAGACGAATTCGGGCATACGATAAAAGATACGAAACTAGTCTATGATCAACAGGAAAAGCAGTGGAAAAAAGTAGAAGCCAGGAAAAAGTTTTATATAAATAGGAAGGATGGCCCAACGGATCCTGAAGAAATTTTATCGGAATATTTGTATGGAGTTATGGAGTGTATTAAATACCATTTCAAAAATGATTCCATTGAAAATAAAGATGGCAGTTACAATGTAGATTTAATGATTGATGTTGTGAATAATACTAAAGGTGTTCGATTATATTCACGATTTGGAGCTTTTTACAAAGTTCAGGAACTTAATTTTAATCGCTTAGAAAAACCAGTAGAAGAGCAGTCCGATAACGATGTTGAAGAAGAAGTAATGGCATCCACTGATAACGTGATGCATAACCTTATTAATCCGCACACTGGAGAAAAAGCAGAACCTGGAGAATACATTTTTTGCATTTCTAAACCGGAATGCATTCGACACCACGGAAAAAAATCACTTACACCGCACGAACCGGAAATTCATAATAAGAATAATCTGTATGAAATTCGGGAAGGAATGAGTTTAAAAAACATTATGAAATCTATGGTACAGGGTAAAATTTGGGAAATATTACTCGAGCGTGACCTTCTGAGGTACCATGAACACCACCACCAGGCACAAGCCCAATACAAGTTAAAGTTTGTGTTTTCAGATAACTAACTACGTTTTCAATTAAATTCAACATGTCGGACAACTAGCTTGTAAGCGATGTTTTCAGTTAAGTTATTTGTTAACGTTAATTGAAAACAATTAAAATGAATGAAGGTGCCAAAATTATCGAAACAAGCAATACAGAAAATCCAACAGGAATTTCAATTGAAAACAATTCGGAATCAATTGAAAACGATTCAAAAATCGAGAAACCAAGAAACCAACACCTAAAGAAAGTTAATCCCAAAAGTGTTCAGATAACTTTTCGTGTTACAGATGCCGAAAACAATAAAATAAAGGCAGCAATCGAGGCACAAAAGAAAAAGCAAAAACTAGAAAATTATAATGCTGGCAATCTAATGTTGGATATGATCCATTACTTAGATGTAGACCTTTTTGCAACATTTAAAATCAAATAATATATGATCTATAATCCTCTAAAATTATACTTTTTCAAAAAGAATTTAGAACTAGAAAAGCTAGATTCTGAAGGTACTCATCTAAATTTAAAGAATAGCCTTCTACAGATGCAAATTTGGAAGAGATCCCAAAATGATAGAGAAGAGTTATTCCTTAAAATACTATTGCTAATAATAGCAATTGTTTTATTGGTACGATTAATAAGACAACATAAACAATCCGGACAATGATAGATTTAAGCAAATTCGATGAAGAGATTCACGAAATCGTAAGTAAGGAAGATCTTCAAAAAATATTAACCATTAACGATGATCTGCAAGCGGATTTGGGAACTGTATTGAAGTTCTTAAAACCACTAATTGAAATGTTTCCCGATGGAAGCTTCAGCATGTTAACCATTATGCCAGCAGTAAACAAATTACTGAAGGATAAGAGCTTTTCTGAAAACCTAAAAAGTGTAGGCGAAGTGGTTAACAAATACACGTTAATTGAAAACACTGAAGAACATGGACAGCAATAACGAACAAAATAACCCCGAAAACATAGTCCAAACCCCGAAAACAATTGGAACTGAAAAGAAAAATCGGGTAGACCTAGCTTCGGAACTTTCGCAACGTGTAGATCCTGGAAAGATTGCAGCTAGTAAACCGGTGTTTGCTTCTGAAGAGATTAAAACCGAAAAACCAGTGTCATCCACATCTACTAATCAACCGAAAATAGATAATTCAATAAAGGTAGATCCAACTGCTGAGCCAAAATTCAGAGAGTTAACGGAGGAAGAGAAAAAAACGGAGACTAAAACCGAATCATTCCAGGGGCAAAACTATACCATGCCACCCGAGGCCATTGCATTGATGGCAGTTTCTACAGTTGATATGGTACAACAAGCTTTATTGGGATTTGTACATAAAAAGAAAATATTAACGGAAAGAGATGAAGAGTTAATTGAACAGGGTGTACCTAAGCCAGGGCTTACCTATCAAATGGATTCGGAGGAAGATTTGTTAAGGCAAAAGCTCGAGCGACACGATCGAATAATGAAATATTTAGGGTTTACCGAGGATGAGCGAAAACACCTGGTAGAAGTGACTACAGTTTATGCGAAAACAAAAAACATTCAAATGTCACCGGAAACGGCTTTAATGATTTCATTTGGATCTGTGCTTGCTCAACGTGTGGGAACAGTATTAATGGATAAATAAAATGCGAGATAGTCACCACACAACAATTGTTATTGGAAGAAAACATACAGGTAAAAGTACGTATCTGAACCGTATCGCTAAAAATTATCCGAAAGACCTAAAGGTTTTAATTCTTGATGTAAACGGATCACCCGCTTATGCAGAGCATCCTGAAATAAAATTAAAACAATTACGTCAACTAGAAAGTGGTGTGGTAAGATTAATCGGTACACCTAGTAAAGAAGATCTATTAACCATTGCAAAAAATTTCCGTGATGGATTAATAGTTTTCGAAGATTGCACAAAATACATTGAAGGAAATGTTGCCCCCGAAATAAAGGCATTCCTGGTAGATCATAGAATGCATCGTGCAGATTTAATATTTACGTTTCATGCATTTAAACGAGTGCCACCATTTTTTTGGGAAATGAGCTCATATGTTACCATAATGAAAACACAGGAAAACATTGATACTCCAAGGAACAGGAATAACATTCCGAATTTTAGTGAAGTGTTGGAGGTGTGGAAAGACGTAATGGCTTCAAAAAACGAATACGAAAATCAAACTATAGAAACACTTGTATAATGGAATTGCTTACACTTCTTAACTGGCCATATGTTGCAGCTGTAATTTTATTAACAGAACTGCTGAAATTATTTAGTAAGAAAATACTAAACGAGACTAAACACAAACACGGTGCAAATGAAGTCTCTAAAGTGAAAAAATTTGTTTCCTTCTTGGTTGGTATCGGCCTAGGCGTGGCGTTCTATTTCAACAGAGATACTGAACAGATTTCTGCATTTGATTGTGGAGTTAATCTGTTTGTAAGCTTTGCGGTAACTGTATTTTTTTATGATACAATTTATAAGCTTATCAAAAAAATGCTAACGTTTAATTTGGAGGATCCAAGTGAATTATAGTAAAAAAATATTCGCACCATTTTCCCAATTTTCATTTTTGAAATTGGTGTAGTCGTAATATTTCTTTTTACTGGAGGTTGTTTCTCCAAGCGAAATGCTAGTCCTTCGAATGTATTAATTGATACTAGCTTTCATCTAGCACCAATAAATATCATTAAGGCTCCAGGAATAACAATGGAAATTGTTAAAGTAGGTGATATCGCAAAAATAAGAATTCTAAAAAGTGGACTTTCCGAGGAACTATCCGCAAGTGAAATCAGAAAACAAAAGCGATTAGAAAGAATCAAGTTACGTGAACAGAAGCGACTGGAAAGACTTAAAATTCGTGAGGAAAAGGCAACCGATAAACTTAAACTACAATCAGAAATAGCGAAGGCAAAAGCAAAAAGAAAGCTAGATCAGATAAATAATAAAAAAAATATTGAAGCCGCTAAAACAGAAGCGAAAATCGAAAAATCAAAAAGAAAGTTCATGGGAATTGTAATGCCCTGGAGAGTGAAAATTGTTTTGGTAATAGTTGTTCTAATTTTTATAATAATCGGTAGTATAATGCTTGTTAGATGGATCAGTCAGAAAATAACAACGTAGCCAATAGCTCGAAACTTAAAATCGAGGTAGCCCGGGAATATGGTGTTCATATTGCAACATTACGAAGTTGGGTTAAACGTGCTAATCTATTCCCGGACAAGAATAAAAAGGATAAATATTTTACACCATTAGAATTGGTGGCCATATATAAACAATTCGGAAACACATTCAATAATTAAATATGTCAGAAGTAAAAATCATCACAGAAAAAGAAGCGATTGAGCAGCTATTTGCAGGCTCATCAGAATTCACTTTGAAGCCAGTTCCAGTGCGAGCTGTTAAACTTCAAGAAAAAGTATCGATCACAGTAAAGAACAAACAATTGGAGTGTTCTCCTGGTGACTACTTAGTGTTAACCGAAACCAATTCAATTCTGAAAAAGGATGGTGAGGAATTCGAAGAAAAATACAAACCTCTAGGCTTGTAAAAAAGTTGTTTTTCATGTTAATGATACGGGGGCGGGCGAAAGTTTGCCCCTTTATTTTTTTAGTTGAAAACAATTGAAAACAATTAAAGTGAAAATCAGTGAAAATGAGTGAAAATAGGTAAAGTGCGAATTTTCTGTTTGTGAGTTTTACAGCTCAATCAGATAAAAAGCAAAATGGATTTTGTTAAAAAAATGTTACCTATTGTACTAGCAGTGCTAGTAGCATTAGCGATCCACACTTTCTTGGTTCAGGAAACCATTGAAGGAAATGTGATCAAGAAAAAAATTGGTCTTAAAAAGAAAGGAGCTTAATCATGAAACGAGGACAAGTAATTTCCTTAGATGATTTAGCTGCTGAAGCAAGAGCTAATTTATCA
>CALRIM020000167.1:0-6773 GCA_943360385.1 Rhizobium sp. Q54
ATCGGCTTCTGGAGCACACGAAATTTCCCTATCTATAGAACTTCCTCCACCTAACAAAAGGGGACATGCGAGAAGCTATAAAAGGGTAAATTGTCCGTCATTTTAGTTTTTTATAATAATAATAAATATATTTACTGCGTTTTTTAAGCAAATTTAGCACTTACAAGATGAAAAAATGGATTAATTTTTCTGCAAAAATGATGTTAGTTGGAGTAGTATTCTCTGCTGCCTCATGTTCTCAGAAATCATCTAATACAGGTTGGAATTATAACGACAAGAAAAACGGTGGTTTTCAAGTATACAAAAACGTTGAACAAGCTACTGGCCCAGGATTAGTACTCGTAGAAGGTGGTACCTTCGTTATGGGTTCTATGGAGCAAGATATGATGTTCGACCAAGATAATCTTGAGCGTCGTATCACGGTTTCTTCGTTCTATATGGATGAAACTGAAGTTTCTAACATCAACTATTTAGAATATTTATACTGGTTGCAACGAGTTTATGGCCAAGATTATCCTGAGGTTTATAAAAAAGCGTTGCCTGATACCTTGGTTTGGAGAAATCCACTTTCATTTAATGAGCCCTTCGTAGATAACTATTTCCGTCACCCTTCTTACCAAAACTACCCTGTAGTAGGTGTATCATGGGTTCAAGCGAATGAATATTGCGCTTGGAGAACTGATCGTGTAAACGAAAGAATTTTAATTAACAAAGGAATATTAAAAGATAACCCTAATCAGGTTAACGAAGATAACTTCAATACAGAAGCTTACTTAGCTGGTCAGTATGAAGGATTAGTGAAGAAAAACTTGCCAAACTTAGATCCTAATGGTGAAAAAACCAGAAGAGTTCGTATGCAAGATGGTATCTTATTACCAAACTACCGTTTACCAACGGAAGCGGAATGGGAATATGCTGCTAAGTCTTTAAAAGGAAATTCTAAGTTCGAAAACGTGAACGAGAAAAAATTATATTCTTGGAATGGCTTAGGTATGCGCGACGAAATTGGTGGTGGTAAAGGTATTATGTATGCTAACTACAAAAGAGGTCGTGGTGATAATATGGGGGTTGCTGGATACTTAAATGATAGTTACGATTATACTGGTCCGATTAAAGCATTTTTACCAAACGATTACGGTTTGTATAACATGTCTGGTAACGTTAGTGAGTGGGTAATGGATGTTTACCGCCCTTTATCAGCTGAAGACAAAGACGATTTAAACCCATATCGTGGTAATGTGTACAATAAGCCTCAATTAGATGCTGATGGAAACATTGCAGAAAAAGATAGCTTAGGAAAAATTAAACGTTCTACTGATTACGATACCTATTCAAACCCAGATAAGCGTGGAGATTTAGATGATGAGTCTATGTATGCTTACGGTGTTACGAGTATGATTAATAATAAAGCTAGAGTATATAAAGGTGGTTCTTGGAATGATAGAGCATATTTCTTAAACCCAGGAATGAGAAGATTTAAAGATGAAGAAGCTAGCTCTGCAGATGTTGGATTCCGTTGTGCGATGGTTAGATTAGGTTCTCCAAATGGCAAGAAATTCACAAAGAATTCTCCAAATAAATAATATTTTTTAACTCAAAAATATATCAGCCCCCTTTTTTAATATTGGGGGCTTTTTTTATGAATCAAATAGAAGGTGGTTTTAGACTAAAAGGGATTAGTAGCAGTAGAGATATTTCTTTGCCCTTAATATCTATTATTACAGTTGTTTATAATAGTGAGGTATATATTGAAAGAACGATATTATCTGTTTTAAATCAAACCTACCCCAATATAGAACATGTAATTTTAGACGGTGCTTCTAAGGACAATACAGTAGCTATAATAAAGAAATATGAAGAAAGAATAGCCTACTGGAAATCGGAAAAAGATTCGGGGATTTATGATGCAATGAACAAAGCACAACGTTTTGCGACAGGCGATTACATCATGTTCTTAAATTCTGGCGACGAATTTCAAAGTAATGAGGTGTTAACAAAGGCCATAAGTTCGGGGCAAAACGCAGACGTATATTATGGAGATACTTTAATTACGGATGAAAAGGGCAACCCGCTATATAACAGGCGTTTGAGACCTCCTCAAAAACTAAAATGGAAAGATTTCCGTTACGGGATGTTGGTTTGCCATCAATCTATTATTATAAAAAGAGAACTATCCCAAGAATACAATACTTACTATAAAATCGCAGCAGATATAGACTGGGCAATTCGGTCTGTTCGATTAGCAAAAACAATTGTAAATACTCATATCACTATTTCTAAATTCATGGAAGGGGGAATGTCTAGTGTACATCATAGAAAAGGCTTAATGGAGCGCTATGAAATACTAAACAAACATTTTGGGTATTTACCTAATGCAATGGTGCATTTTTATATGATATTCCGTTTGCTGAAAGACAAGATGTTTAACTAACAAACGCTTTCAGAGCATTCCACCATTTTATTTTTAATGCTTGATCTTCCGAAAGTTCAGATAAAGAAGGACAAGGTAAAAGAGTGCTTGAGCCACTTTGAATGGGAATAAGCATTAATTCTGGTTGGTAAATGCTTGAACTCGCAAAACATACTATACGTTGATTTATAAGCTCATTACCTAAAAGCTCGAAATTTCTTGCTAGTGAAAGGTCGGTTATGCAAAATCCAATTTCGTGATTGTTTAATTTCAATCCAGCTAGTGTTTTTAAGAATAAATCATTATTCAGATTAGACAGACTTTTATCTTCCGAAAACACTATAAACACTATATTTTTACTATTTTCACCATCTAAATGGAATAATGGAATTTTATTGGATTGAAATTCGTTTTTAATAAGATATATTGGCTCTTGAAACAGCTGTTTAAGGGTATAATTATCTGTACTTAATAAATGGTTTTCCATATAGCGAAATTAAAAAAAGAAAAGTATATAACATCAAAGACTTGTAATCGTTGTATCACTTTAAAATTTATTCTATTTTAGCACAACTTAAACAAAAAAAGGTATAAAAATTTTAGAAATGAAACAAATTAATTGGTACAAGAGAACAGTGCTTTCGATTGCATGCATAGGCATGGTATTTAGCGTGATGGCTCAGAGCTCAGAGGTTTTAATGAGGATTGGTAAAGAAAATGTAACCAAAAAAGAATTTGAATACGTTTTCAAAAAAAATAACAAAAATGCTTCGAGTGCAGATGAGAAGAGTTTAAGAGAATACCTTGACTTATATATTAATTTCAAATTAAAAGTTATAGAAGCGAAAAGCTTAGGTATGGATACAGTTACTTCTTTTGTAAAAGAATTAGCAGGATACCGCAAGCAACTTGCAGCCCCATATTTAACAGACAAAGAAGTTAATGAAAAACTAATTTCCGAAGCATGGGAGCGTTCTCAAAAAGAAATACGTGCTTCTCATATTTTAATTAACTGTGCAGAAGATGCTTCTCCAAAAGATACTTTGGCAGCATATAATAAAATAATGAATCTTCGTAGAAGAATAGTTGATAAGAAAGAAGATTTTGCTAAAGTTGCGTTCGAAGCTTCTCAAGACCCAAGTGCTAAATCAAACAGAGGAGATTTAGGTTTCTTTAGCGCATTTGGAATGGTATACCCATTTGAAACGGTTTGCTACAACACAAAAGTAGGTTCAGTAACAATGCCTTTTAGAACAAAATTTGGATACCATCTGGTAAAGGTTTATGATCAGCGTCCAGCTCAAGGCGAAGTAAAAGTTGCACATATTATGTTACGCTTAACAGAAAAGGCAACAGCTGCTGATTCTTTAAAAGCAAAAGAAAAAATAAATGAAATTTATAGTCGTTTGTTAAAAGGCGAAAAATTTGACGAACTAGCTAAACAATATTCTGAAGACAAATCATCTGCGAGATCTGGTGGTGTTTTACCAATGTTTGGCATTAATAAAATGGTAGCAGATTTCGAAATGCAAGCTTTTGCATTGAAAAACGTTGGCGATTATTCTAAACCATTTACTACTCCTTACGGATGGCATATTGTTAAATTGTTGGAGAAAAAAGGACTTCCTTCATTCGAGAAATCTAAAGAAGATATTAAAGCAAGAATAAATAGAGATTCTCGTTCTGATTTAAATAAAGTTTCGTTTATTGCTAAGTTGAAAAAGAACTACTCGTTTACAGAAAACCAAAAAGCCTTGACCACTTTCTATACTAATATTGATTCGGCAATAATCAAATCAACGTTTAGAAAAGCTCAAGCAAAAAACCCAAATGATGTTTTATTTTCAATTCAAGATAAGAAGTATTTAGTATCTGATTTTGCTTCGTTTGTAGAATCTAATATGAATACGGTTACTAAGGAATCTGCATTCAAAGCTAAAAGTGATTTGTATGAATTATTTACAAACAAATCTTTAATGGACTATGAAGAAGCGAGACTTGACGCAAAGTATCCTGAATTTAAATCGTTAATGGAAGAATATCGCGATGGAATTTTATTGTTTGAATTAACAGACCAAAAAGTATGGTCGGCAGCAGTAAAAGATTCAGCAGGATTAGAGGCATTCTTCAAAAGTAATCAAGCAAAGTATATGTGGCCAGATCGATTAAATGCTACCATCTATACCTGTGCAAATGAAGACATTGCTAAAGAAGTAAGATCATTGTTAAAAAATAAAAAAGTTAATCAAGATTCGTTATTGCGTAGGGTTAATAAATCAAACCCCTTAAATCTTACCATTAAATCTGATAAATTTGAAAAAGGCGATAATCATGTAATAGATGATATAGACTGGAAAAAAGGAACCACAAAAAATATCGTGGTGAATAATACAGTTGCCTTTGTAGTTGTTAAAGAAAAAATAAACTCTCAGCCAAAAGCATTATCTGAAGTTAGAGGTGCAGCAACAGCAGAATATCAAAATTATTTAGAGAAAGTTTGGTTAGACACTTTGCGCGGAAAGTATCCAGTAAGTGTTGACGAAAATGTGTTTAAGTCATTAATTTCAAAATAAATTAAAGGGCTCTTCGGAGCCCTTCTTTTTCTATGGGTAAATCAATAGTTGTAGTTTCATTAGTTCTGGTTTTTTCTTCATGCCAATTTCTTCAAAAGACATTTAGCAGCAAAGAGAAACCGGTGGCTCGTGTTTATAGCGAATATTTATACCCGTCGGATTTAGAAGGAGTAGTTCCTAAAGGAACAAGTTCATCGGATAGTGCTTTGTTAGTTCAGTCATATATAGAAAATTGGATTCGCCAAACGGTTATCTTAAAGCAAGCAACAGATAATGTGGAGCTAAATAAAGATGAACTCGAGAAACAACTGGAGACTTATAGACAATCATTAATAATCTACTCTTACGAGCAACAATTAATTGCTCAGAATTTAGACACAACAGTAAGTAGCAGTCAAATAAAGAGATATTACGAGGAAAATAAAGATAATTTCGAATTAAAGAAAAGCATATTAAAAGCAACATACGCGAAGATTCCCAAGAATGCACATCGAATTGAGTTTGCTAAACGTTGGTTTAATTCAAGCAAACCCAAAGATAGAGATGAATTGGAGACCTATTGCATGCAGTTTTCAGCGAATTATAGTTTAGTTGATACAAGCTGGTTGTATTTAGATGAGTTGTCGATGATAATCCCGTTGGATAGATTCTCAGAAGCTTCTATTTTGCAAAAAAACAATTACATTAACTTTAGCGACCAAGAGTTTGTTTATCTTGTGAAGATTAAAGATTTCATGTATAAAGAAGATATATCGCCTTTAGAATTTGAAACAGAAAATATTAAAAATATTATAATAAATAAACGTAAAATAGAGTTGATAGATAAAATGGAAAATCAAGTGTATCAAAAAGCACGAGATGGTGAAGATATAGAATGGTATAAAGAAAATTAGAATGTCAAAAAAAATAATACTCTTATTAGTAATCAGTGTAGTAATGTTGACGCGTGTAAATGCCCAAACAAAAAATGCTGATAAAATCGTAGCGGTTCTTGGCGAAAATATTGTTTTGAATTCAGATATCGATGGGCAATATGCACAATATATGGCCCAAGGTTATAAGGATAATGGCGATCTGAAATGCCAGATTTTAGAATCTTTATTATCTCAGAAGATGTTGCAAAATCAGGCTAAGCTGGATAGTTTGGAAATATCGGAGCAGCAAGTTGAGGATGAATTAAACCGACGTGTTAAATATTTTATGGCACAGATTGGTTCTCAGGAGAAGTTAGAGCAGTTCATTGGTAAATCTATTTTGGAGTTTAAAGATGAATTAAGAGAAGATGTTCGTGCTGTAATTATGGCTCAAACTATGCAGCAAGAAATCACTAAGAAAGTAACAATTACTCCAAACGAAATAAAGAATTTCTATAGTGAAATTCCCAAGGATAGTCTTCCTTTTTTCAATAAGGAAGTTCAAGTTGGAGTGATTTTGAAAAAACCAGCTATTAGCGCAAAAGCAAAACAGGAAGCAAAGGATAAACTAGAAGCATTACGCTCCCGTGTTGCGCAGGGTGAAGATTTTGCAACTCTGGCTATATTGTATTCTCAAGATGGTTCTGCTAAGAGTGGTGGTGAATTGGGTTTTGTTGGCAGAGGTGAATTGGTAAAGGCATTCGAGGCTGTAGCCTTTAAGTTGAAACCAGGTGAACTTTCTTCTATTGTTGAAACTGAATTTGGATTTCATATCGTTCAATTAATTGAACGTCGAGGAGAACAAGTAAATGTGCGTCATATTTTAATAAAGGTGAATTATGATTATGCGGACATGTTAGCAGCAAAAAATATTTT
>CALRIM020000168.1:0-6730 GCA_943360385.1 Rhizobium sp. Q54
CTAGCATGCCATCTGCTTGAACATCAAGATAAGTAACTTCAGCTCCTTGTTTTTCTAAATGATGACAAGTATCTAAAATAGCCTTATGTTCTGTTGTTAAGGTAATTATATGATTTCCTTTAGAAGCATACATTTCAAACACACCTTTAATTGCTAAGTTGTTCGATTCTGTAGCACCCGAAGTGAAAATAATTTCTTTCTCTGAACAGCCAATTAATTTTGCAATCTGTTCTCTTGCGTAATCTACTGCCTCTTCTGCTACCCAACCGAAAGGATGATTTCTGCTTGCTGCATTACCAAATTTTTCAGTAAAATAGGGCAACATTGCTTCTAGCACACGTGGATCCATCGGAGTCGTTGCGTTGTTGTCGAGATATATAGGAAGTTTCACCATTTTTATTTAGACTTTATATAAATTACATGCAAATATAGCCAAATTATTAAAATCAAAAGGTATTTTTGAAAATGAATAAAATTGAACACATAGGTATTGCTGTTAAAAACCTTGATTCTTCAACAAGTATTTTCGAAAAATTGTTTGCTCAAAAAGCATATAAAAGGGAAGAAGTAGAATCGGAGGGAGTTTTGACCGAATTTTTTCAAATTGGGCCAAATAAAATAGAACTTTTAGAAGCCACTAAACCTGATAGCCCGATTGCAAAATTTATAGAGAAAAAAGGAGAGGGAATTCACCATATAGCGTTTGATGTAAGCGATATTTTTGCAGAAATGGCCAGATTGGAGGCGGAAGGCTTTACTTTATTGAATAAAGAGCCTAAAAAGGGCGCTGATAACAAGTTGGTGTGTTTTGTTCATCCTAAAGATGCAAATGGGGTATTGATTGAGCTGTGCCAAGAGATAAAATAAAAGAAAATTGAAATACATTTGCATATAATGTAATACTTTTCTACATTTGCAATCCGAATTTTAAGAGAAGATGAAAGCAGAAATACATCCTAAAAACTATAGATTAGTCGTTTTCAAAGACTTATCTTGTGACTATTCATTCATGACAAAGTCAGCTATCGATACCAAAGACACTATTGTTTGGGAAGATGGAAACGAATATCCATTGGTAAAATTAGAGATTTCACACAAATCTCACCCTTTTTACACTGGTAAATTGAAATTGGTTGATACAGCAGGACGTATCGACAAGTTCAAAACTCGTTACGCAAAGAAATAATTTAAGCATTATTTATATGTTTTATTGAAAGTCCGACCATAGGTCGGACTTTCTTATTTTACAAGCGTTGGTAATTTTCTCCTTAATATGTTCTGTAGGCTTATATCTTTGCTAAATGAACATAATTCTATTTGACGACTCTAGCAGAGGGCAATTATTGCCGCTTACGTTTACCCGTCCGGTGGCAGCAATCAGAATTGGGATGTTAAGTATTGCTGAAAAATGGCAAAAGTACTTTCCCGAGGCAACAGTTTCTTATTCAACAGAAGCTTACCTTCAATTGAAATACCCTCTAACCAAAACAAAACAGAATGTTTGGATTAATGCAGCTGTATTGCCTAATACAGAGTTTATATCTGCCATTAAAGGGTTAAAAAATCTACAATCGATAACCGATGGGGTTAAACTATTAGCTAAAATTTCTGAAGGATTAAATGATAGTGCTGCAGATTTACCTGTAAATTTTGAATATGATTATTTAGATTCTTTACCGAAAATTTTCTCTTGGAACGAAAAGGAGTCGAGAAAAGACTTTCCATTATTAACAACCGGAAAGAAAAGTTTAAAATTAAATGAGAGCAATACGTTAATTGGCGATGTTTCTAATTTATTTATTGAAGAAGGAGCTCAAATAAATGCAGCTATATTAAATGTTGGTTCAGGACCTATATACATAGCCAAAGATGCAGAGGTAATGGAGGGGTCTATGATTCGTGGGCCATTTTATTTGGGTGAACACTCTCAAACTAAAATGGGAACAAAAATATATGGAGCAACTACTATTGGTCCTTATTCTAAGGTCGGTGGTGAATTAAATAATGTAGTAGTATTTGGATATAGTAATAAAGCGCACGATGGTTTCCTTGGAAATGCTGTTATTGGCGAATGGTGTAACATAGGTGCAGATAGTAATAATTCGAACCTGAAGAATAATTATGCGGAAGTAAAATTGTGGAATTATACTACCAACAATTTCAAACGTACTGGATTGCAATTTTGTGGATTGATAATGGGCGACCATGCAAAATGTGGTATTAACACCATGTTTAATACAGGTACTGTTGTGGGGGTTGCAAGTAATGTTTTTGGATCTGGTTTTCCACGAAATTTTATTCCCGATTTTTCTTGGGGAGGTGCACAAGGCATGGAAGTTTTCGCCATGAACAAAGTGTTTGAAGTGGCTGGAAAGGTTTATGAACGCAGAGGGTTAGATTTTAACGACATCGAAAAAAATATATTAACTACAATTTTTGAACAGACTAAAGAATACAGAAAAAATTATGAGTAGAAAGAAAATAGTTGCTGGTAATTGGAAAATGAATAAGGATTACCAAGCAGGGTTGGAATTAATTTCTGAAGCAGTATACATGATTAAGGATGAATTGCATAAAGAGGTAACCACCATTTTTGCAACACCGTATATTCATTTATCTTCCATTAGTAAATTAATAAGTGCTGAAAACAATTTTTATGTGGCAGCACAAAATTGTCATCAAGAAAAGTCGGGTGCATATACAGGAGAAATTTCTGTGGAGATGCTTAAATCTGTTGGAGTTTCCTATGTAATTATTGGACATTCTGAACGAAGAGAATATCAAAAAGAAGACAATGCACTGCTTGCAAAAAAAGTGGACATAGCACTTGATCATAGTCTTACACCCATATTTTGTTTTGGTGAAAAGTTAGAAGAAAGAGAATCTAATTCACACTTTAAAACTGTTCAACAACAACTAGAAGAATCTCTTTTTCATTTAAATGCAGAACATATACAAAAACTAGTATTAGCATATGAACCTGTATGGGCTATAGGAACAGGTAAAACAGCTAGTCCTGAACAAGCGCAAGAAATGCATGCATACATTCGCAGTTTACTTGCCGCTAAATACACTACAGAAATTGCAGAGTCTATTAGTATTTTATATGGTGGAAGTTGTAATCCATCTAATGCAAAAATTTTATTTTCTCAAAAGGATATTGATGGCGGGTTAATTGGTGGAGCGTCATTAAAATCAAGGGATTTCACAGATATACACATAGCTTATAACGAATTGTAATATGACTGGAAACTATATTGAATTGGTATTTACAACAGTTTCTGGAGAAGATTTTGTTTCAGATATTTTAATGAATGAATTAGCTGAAGTTGGTTTTGATTCTTTTGATAAAAATGAATTAGGCTTTCGAGCATATATTCCATCGCATTTATTTTCTGAGGAAAATGTTCAAGAAGCACTGGCAGATTATAAAGAGCAGTTTACTTTTGGTTATGAAATCAATTTAATTCCTTATAAGAATTGGAACGAAGTGTGGGAAAGTAATTTCCAAGCATTAACAATAAAGGATCAACTCTATATTTATGCGGATTTTCACGAGAAAAAAGATTTCCCTTACCAAATAAAAATTCATCCCAAAATGGCCTTTGGTACTGGTCACCATGAAACCACTTTCCAGATGGCTGAGGTGATGTTGGATATTGATTTTAATGGTAAAACGGTACTAGATATGGGGTGTGGAACTGGAATATTAGCAATTCTAGCGCATTTAAAACACGCATCGCACATTACAGCGATAGATAACGACCCTATTGCTGCAGACAGTGCAGAAGAAAATACTTTGTTAAATAATGTTAAAGATGCAACTATCCTATGTGGAGATGCGTCTGATTTAAGAGGGAAAAATTTTGATATTATTTTGGCAAATATTAACAGAAACATTTTATTGAATGACATGGAGGCTTATGCTGATAGTTTAAATGCAGGAGGATTGATATTGTTTAGTGGATTTTACACAGAAGATCTTTCAATGATACAAGAGTCGGCGGAAAAAAATGGAATGTTTTATCAAAATCATCAGAATAAGAATAATTGGGTGGTAGCATCGTTTAAGAAGAGATAGATTTAAAAAATGAAAATTCTAAGAGTTCAGATTCTAATTGTAACCTTGCTTTTTATTGCTGTAAAATCCTTTGCACAACCTAAAAGTTTTTCTACTAATCCAGATAAATTTATAGGGGAGTTGGAATCGTATTTTAAGGACACAAAAGCCGACGATGATACGCGTACGGCATTAAATACTTTTCAAAAAATATTTCAATCACAAATTTATAGCATCGATCAAAAGAACATGATTATTGCTATTGCCAATAAGATGGCAGATCGTAAGATGAAGGCAGATCAAGAATATCAGGATTATTTAAATACCTTAATTGATATTCAAAAATCATCTCGAGCAGCAGAAAACTTTGATGTTGTGCACGCCATTCTAGAAGCAACATTAAAAAAGAAAAATAGAGAAGCTTCTTTGTTTTTAAATTTTAGTTCTCAGTTTTTTGATGGAAATGTTCTGTATGAATCTAAATCAACCAAATGGTATTTACCAAATGACAACTATGAATTGAAAATGGATTCTATCCCTGTTTTAAGAGTTAAGGGAAGTACTAATATAATTGGAGAAGCAAGGGGAGATAGGTCGATTATTTACAATACTAGTGGGACATATTATCCGACCAAAAAACAGTGGAGAGGAAAAGAAGGACTGGTGAATTGGTCGAGAGCAGGATTAGATTCTACAGTAGTGTATGCGAAGCTTAAAAATTATTATATAGATTGTACGAAGTCTGATTTTGGTGCAGATTCTGTACAATTTTTTCATACAAAATTATTTAAGACTGCATTAGTAGGAAGATTGGAAGATAGATTAACAACCAATAATAAACCAGAAAATGCAACCTATCCTAAATTCGATTCTTATCAGAAAAAGTATGAGATAAAAAACTTCTTTGCAAACGTAGATTACCAAGGAGGTTTTAGTATGGTGGGAAGTAAATTATATGGTATTGGTTCGGATGAGGAGAAAGCAAGTATCACTATTTATTCAAATGGTAAAGTTGCGTTAAGAACATACTCAAATGCATACGTATTACAGTCGGATGAAGTAGTATCATACCCTGCCGAGATTTCCATCTATTTACAAAGTGACTCTATATATCACCCTGGTGTAGAGTTTAAATTTAATGCTGCGAAACGTACGATGGTATTGCTTCGTAGAGATGCTGGTATTGGTAATGCATCGTTTACTGATTCGTATCATCAAATGTCGTATGAGGTGGAACGAATGGAATGGAATATTGATAAGCCTGTAATAGAAATGGGTATGATTAAAGGTAGGTTTCAACAAGAATCTTATTTCGAATCAAAGAATTTTTATAAGGAAGAAAAATTTAGAAAAATATCAGGAATCTCTGAAACAAATCCACTTACTATATTAAAAAGATTATCTACTAGAGAAGGCTCTAGAACTATCAGTATAAAAACGTATGCTAAAGAAGTTCGATTAAAGGAATCGGAAGTATTAGGATTATTAAGGAGCTTGGTGGAATATGGTTTTATTGGTTTAAATGAAAATAAGGGGTTAATATTTGTAAAAGAAAAGACATTTAATTTTATAAGTAATGAGGCAGGTAAATTAGATTATGATGTTATCCGATTTGGGTCTACTGCAGATTCTAATATTAATGCTAGATTAAATATTAACTCAAAAGACTTGGAAATACAAGGTATTGAGCAGATTTTCTTGAGCGACTCTCAGAGTGTAAATATTAGACCTTATTTAGGAAAAGTTACGGTAAAGCAAAACCGTGATATGGTTTTTGGAGGGAAAGTACATGCAGGTACTTTAGATTTTTACGGTAGAAATTTCAGTTTTAGTTACGATAATTTTAAAATTGACATGCCTAAAATTGATTCGATGAAAATTAAAGTTTTGAGTGAAGCAAACTTAAATGGATATCGACAATTACTTAGTTTAAAAACAGTATTAAAAGATATAAATGGGAAATTATACATTGATGAACCCAGTAATAAATCTGGTTTAGATAATTATCCACAATATCCATATTTCCAATCGCTAGGAGAGTCGTATGTTTACTACGATTATTCGTATATCCAAAACGCAGCTTATCGAAGAAGTGATTTTTGGTTTAAAATAGAACCCTTTATAATTGATAGTTTGGATAATCTTACATCGACTAGTGGATTAGCATTTCCTGGTTTGATGCATTCTGGAGGAATTTTTCCTGATTTCAAAGAAACATTGACCTACCAACCTGATACATCACTAGGGTATGTTACCAAAACTCCAGCAGATGGATATCCAATGTACAAAGGAAAAGGAAGGTATTACAGTACAATTAAATTAAGTGATAAAGGATTTTTTGGTTCAGGTACAATTAATTATTTAGCATCGGTTACACAATCGGATCGGTTTTTGTTTTTACTTGATTCTACAAATGCCAGAATTCAAACATTTGATTTGGAAGAAAAGTCAACTCATACAGTTGCCAAATCTCGAATGTCCTATTTTCATTGGGAACCCTATGAAGACAGTATGTTTGTTAGTAGTATGAAAAATGCTACCGATTTATATGTAGGTAAAAATGATTTTACTGGAACGTTAATTTATACACCTCAAAATTTAACGGGTAGGGGTAGATCTCATATTGAAGGAGCAGATTTGTATTCAATGAGATTTTTGTTCAACAAAAAT
>CALRIM020000169.1:0-6666 GCA_943360385.1 Rhizobium sp. Q54
CCACTTAAGTGGTGGCACCAGTACTACCCCCTATTACATTTTAATTTACTATAAATCAGTAATTTAACAATAATTATATGTTTAAACAAACAATTTAAACCTCTCTATGTTATCTACATAAACTTAAATAATTATGGAAAATACACTAACAAAAACAAAATGGGTTTTAGATCCAGCTCATTCTGAGGTACAATTTAAAATTAAACACTTAGTAATTTCTACCGTTACTGGAACTTTTAAAGTTTTCAGTGGAGAAATTGAATCAAATGGCGAGAATTTTGATGGTTCTTCTGTCAATTTTAGCATAGACACTAATAGTGTTGATACCAACCAAGCTGATAGAGATGGTCATTTAAAATCGGATGATTTCTTTGCGACGGATAAATACCCTACTATGAATTTCGTTTCTACATCCTTTAAAAACGTATCTGGTAATGATTATAAATTAACTGGAGAATTAACGATTAGAGATGTAACTAAAACTGTAGAATTAGATGCAGAATTAGGTGGTATAATGGTTGACCCATATGGTAATACAAAAGTTGGGTTCGAAGTTTCTGGTAAAATCAACAGAAAAGAGTACGGATTAATGTGGAGTGCCATCACAGAAGCAGGTGGTGTTGTAGTAAGTGATGATGTAAAATTGCACATTAACGTTCAATTCGCTAAACAGTAATAATTGGTAACTGGTAATTGGTAGTTGGTAATTGGTATTTAAAATAATACTAGTTACTAGCTACTAGTTACTGTAGTACTATCTCTTCAAAAGTTTTCCTTCCCTCTCTCCCTTTGCCCTTCCCCATTTTGCCATTTCTTCTAACATAGGAATCAACGATTTCCCATGTTCAGTTAATTTATATTCAACCCTTGGTGGCACTTCGGCAAATACGGTTCTGGTAACAATTCCATCTTGTTCTAATTCTTTCAATTGCAGAGAAAGCATCTTTTCTGTAATCTGTGGAATATGCTTTTTAAGATCCTTAAATCTTTTTTCCCCCTTACGCAAATACCAGAGTACAATAGATTTCCATTTACCACCTATATAAGCCATTGTCACATCCAATGCACAATGAAATTCTCTTTCATTTATTTTGAAATAGTATTCCTCTTCATTTATTATCATAGCATTTATAAAAATTAATCAGCTGATTTTCAGCAATTCTAACAAATTTGTTTTATACTATACTTTATAACAGTTATTGTTAATATGAAAGTATGATGGTAAAATTGTATAAAATTAATCAAGAAAAAAAATGAAAATAGGAATCTTTGGAACAGGGGTGGTCGGGAAAACCATCGGTTCGCGACTAATTGAATTAGGATACGAAGTTATGATGGGTTCGAGAACCCAAAGCAATGAAAATGCCACTGCATGGTTAAATTCACATCCCAAAAATGCTAGCGTTGGAACCTTTAGCGATGTATCTATGTTCGCAGAAATTATTTTTAATTGTACAAAAGGAGAAATAAGTTTGGAGGTTATGAAGTTAGCTGGTTTAGAAAACTTAACTAACAAGATAATAATAGATGTTGCTAACCCGCTCGACTTTTCAAAGGGCTTTCCTCCTTCATTGACTATTTGTAACATCAACTCCCTTGGAGAAGAAATTCAGAAACTACTTCCAAATTCATTTGTTGTAAAAACATTAAATACGATGAATTGTGAATTGATGGTTCGTCCAGATAAACTTGCAGGTAAGCATGATGTATTTTTATGTGGAAACGATGAATCATCAAAATTAAAAGCAATTGAAATTCTACAAAAATTTGGGTGGGAATCTCCAATAGATTTAGGTGATATTACCAATGCCAGAGGTACAGAAATGCTATTACCAATTTGGGTTAGGTTGTATGGGAAGTTTCAACATGCTAATTTTAATTTTCACATCCAGATGGAGTAATGGGTAGTGAGTAGTGAGTAGTGTGAAAAAGTAGTATTTTTGTTTCTAATATCTAACATCTCAATTCTAAAATCTATACATGGATATCAAACACTCTCACTCGGACACAAAAGGTTCTTTTTATATAGAACTTGAAGGAAAAAAAATTGGCGAAATGACTTACTCTATAGCCGGACCAGAATTAATAATTATCGATCACACAGAAGTTGGTGAAGAACTAAAAGGCAAGGGTGCTGGAGTTCAACTATTAAATGCACTTGTAGATTACGTCAGGAAAAATAATATTAAGGTAATTCCATTATGTCCATTTGCAAAATCTGTCTTCGAAAAGAAAGTAGAGTTACAGGATGTATTAAGTAAATAATCAATTATAAGCAATAAAAAAAGTCCTCCGAAATTCGAAGGACTTTATATTTTAAAATCTTCAATGAGTATTAGCTTGCAGATAATGCATTCGCACCACTTACAATCTCTAAAATTTCATTTGTAATAGACGCCTGACGAGCTTGGTTGTATGCTAAACGTAGAGCACGCAATAAATCTCCTGCGTTTTCTGTTGCTTTATCCATAGCTGTCATACGCGCACCATGCTCAGAAGCATGCGAATCTAACAATGCTTTATATAATTGAATTTTTATAGAAGTTGGTATTAATCCATTTACAATTTCTTCTTGCGAAGGCTCCAATATATAATCAACATTAGATTTTGTTGTTGATGTATTTATAGTTGCTTGTACAGGCAACAATTGCTCTGTAGTTAAAATTTGCATTGCTGCATTTTTAAACTGATTGTAAACTACTTCTACTCTATCCCATTTACCTTCTACAAATCCTTCCATAATTTCATTCGAAATTTTGGTTGAAGTATTAAAAGATAAATTATTAAATAAATCATTGTTGTTTCCTACAACATTAAATTTATTTTTTGTGAAATAATCTTGCGCTTTTTTACCAATTGCAATAACATGTAAGTTCCCAGTATTTTTGAGAGCAGCATATTTTTCATTGATTAAATTATTTGCAGTTTTAATAGCATTTGCATTGAATGCACCAGCCAAACCTCTATTTGAAGTAACTACAACAATTAATACATTTTTCAACTCACGTTGAACTGTAAATTCGCTTTCGTTACCTTCTAAACTTGCCGTTAGGTTTGCTAAAATGTCTTTCAACTTATTAGCATAAGGGCGCATCTGAACAACTGCATCTGTAGCTCTCTTCAACTTCGCTGCAGAAACCATTTTCATGGCTTTTGTAATTTGTTGTGTAGAGTTTACCGAAGCTATTCTTAAACGTACTTCTTTTAAATTTGCCATTTTTCTTTTGAAAAAATATTAACTAGTCCCGAAAAAATTCGGGACTGGATTAATTAGTATTTTGAAGAAATTTCTTTTGCTACCGTTTCTAAAACAGTAGTGATATCGTTATCGATTTTACCAGCACGGATAGCATCCAATGTTGATCTATGACGAATCTCTAATTGATTTAAATACTCAGCTTCAAATTCTTTAATTTTATTTACTGGTACATTTCTCAATAAACCTTTAGTACCACAGTAAATCATTGCAACTTGTTTTTCAACTGGAACTGGGCTGTATTGACCTTGTTTCAAAATCTCTACGTTACGAGCACCTTTATCTAGAACGAATTTAGTAGTAGCATCTAAATCAGATCCGAATTTAGAGAACGCTTCAAGCTCTCTGTATTGTGCTTGATCACCTTTTAGTGTACCAGCAACTTTCTTCATCGATTTAATTTGAGCATTACCCCCAACACGAGATACCGAAATACCAACGTTGATAGCTGGGCGAATACCTGCGTTAAATAAATTCGACTCTAAGAATATCTGTCCGTCTGTAATAGAAATTACGTTCGTTGGGATATACGCAGAAACGTCACCTGCTTGAGTTTCAATAATTGGTAAAGCTGTTAATGAACCACCACCTTTAACAATTCCTTTAATAGAATCTGGTAAATCATTCATCGCTTGTGCTACAGAATCTGTAGCATTAATTTTTGCAGCTCTTTCTAGTAATCTACTGTGTAAGTAAAATACGTCACCTGGGTAAGCTTCACGTCCTGGAGGTCTTCTTAATAACAAAGATACTTCACGGTATGCCACTGCTTGTTTAGATAAATCATCATAAACAATTAATGCTGGTCTACCAGTATCACGGAAGAACTCACCAATAGCAGCACCCGCAAATGGAGCGAAGAATTGCATTGGAGCAGGATCTGCTGCAGATGCAGCAACAATAATAGTGTAAGCCATCGCACCTTTTTCTTCTAACGTACGAACGATGTTCGCTACTGTAGAATTCTTTTGTCCGATTGCAACATATATACAGATAACAGGCTCGCCTTTATCGTAAAATTCTTTTTGGTTAATGATCGTATCTACCGCAACTGTAGTTTTACCAGTCTGACGGTCACCAATAATTAACTCACGTTGTCCACGACCAATAGGAATCATCGCATCAATTGCTTTCAAACCTGTTTGTAATGGCTCGTTTACTGGCTGACGGTAAATTACCCCTGGAGCTTTACGCTCAATTGGCATTTCATATAACTCACCAGCAATTGGACCTTTACCATCGATAGGTAAACCTAAGGTATTTACAACACGTCCTAACATTCCATCACCAACTTTAATTGAGGCAATTTTTTTAGTACGTTTAATTGTATCACCTTCTTTAATCTTGTCTGAACTACCTAACAATACCACACCCACGTTATCTTCTTCTAAGTTCAATACAATACCTTGCAAACCATTATCAAATTCTACAAGCTCTCCAGATTGAACTTTCGTTAATCCGTAAACTCTTGCAATACCATCACCCACTTGCAATACTGTACCAACTTCTTCTAATTCAGATTCTGACTTGAAGCCCGACAATTGTTGTCTTAAGATCGCCGATACTTCATCTGGTCTTACTTCTACCATAATATTATGTGTTTATATAATGTTTGTATTAGTTACTAAAACTCTTTTTTAATTTTTGTAAGCTCTTTGCAATACTTGTATCGAATTGTTTATCACCAACCGTTAATAAGAAACCTCCTATTAAGTTTGCATCAACTTTTTCTTCTAATATTACTTGCTTTCCTGTTGCTTTTTCAACTAAGCTTATTATTTCTTTTCTTGCTTCTTCATTTAATACAGAAGCAGAAACAACTTTCGCTTTTAATATATTTTTCTTCTCATTGTATTGTTGAATAAATTCTATTGCAGTACCATGTAATACTTCTGCTCTAGCTTTATTTACAACAATATCAAAAAAAGATTGAGTTGTTTTACTTACATTTTCTGCAAATAAACCACGTAAGATTTTCAATTTTTTAATAATCGGTACGATTGGGTTTTTTAATACTGCAACTAACTCAGAACTTGCTTTAGTAGCAGACAAAAACATATCGATATCTTGCTTTACACGCTCAAGTTCATTGCGTTCTATGGCAAGGTCTATAAGTGCTTTAGCGTATCTGGTGGCAACTCTAATTTCTGACATAACTATACTGTTTACTTTCGCTTAAATTAGCTTAACTTCACTTCTTTCAATAAATCGGCAACTAGGTTTTCTTGTTTCGATTTATCTTCTAATTGTTTGCGTAAAACTTTTTCTGCGATATCAATTGATAAGGTAGCAACTTGATTTTTAACTTCAGCTAAAGCAGCATTTTTCTGATTATCGATTTCAACTTTCGCTTTCTCAATCATTTTGTTTGCTTCAACTTGCGCTAATCCTTTTGCTTCTGCAATGGTATTATCGCGTAGTTGTTTTGCTTCTTTTAAAATTAAATCGCGTTCTGCTCTTGCCTCTTTTAGCAACAATTCGCTTTCGTTATTTAAACGAGCTAGCTCTTCTTTTGCTTTTTCAGCTGAGCTAAGTGCATCCTCAATCGAACGTTCACGCTCGTCTAATGCTTTCATGATAGGTTTCCAAGCGAACTTGCCTAACATAAATAATAACAATAAAAACGAAATGCTAGTCCAAAAAACTAATCCAATACTAGGAGTTACAATTTCCATATCTGTTAACTATCTTTTATACTAATTTTAAAATTTAAAATAATAAAAGCCCGTTGCCAAACGCAACAGGCTTTTTGTTGGATCAACCGTTTCCTAACAATGCAACTACCACACCGAATAATGCAACACCTTCTACAAGGGCTGCAGCGATGATCATTGCTGTTTGAATTTTTGAAGCGGCTTCTGGTTGACGTGCAATGCCATCCATTGCTGAGCCACCAATTCTTCCGATACCTAAACCTGCGCCGATTACTGCTAATCCTGCACCGATTGCTGCGATACTTCCTGTCATTTTATTTTATTTTAAGTTAAAAATTAAATTCAATCTATTAATGGTCTCCATGTGGTTCAGCTATTGCTGTTCCTATAAACAATGCGGTTAACATTGTAAAAATAAAGGCCTGTAAAAATGCAACCAACATCTCTAATACATCCATAAATAATACGAAACCTACTGAAACTGGTGCAATCATTATCGTTTTGAAAATAAATATTAAGCAAATTAAACTCAATACGATAATATGTCCTGCTGTGATGTTTGCAAACAAACGCACAATTAATGCAAATGGCTTAGATAAAACTCCAATAATTTCTACCGGTATCATAATTGGGTATAACCATAATGGCACATGTGGCAAAAAGATGTGTTTCCAATATGTTTTGTTTCCATTTACATTGGTAACTATGAAAGTAATTACTCCCATTACAATTGTAAATGCAATATTTCCCGTTAAA
>CALRIM020000170.1:0-6585 GCA_943360385.1 Rhizobium sp. Q54
TTACGAGCTACAAGTTACGAGTTACTAGTTACAAAATCCACAGCCACGCATCGCCAATCTCTTCATCCTGAACTATTTCCTTAAAAACAAAGCCATTATTTGCTAGTATTTTGGTGGAAGCATTATGTTCTGGAGCTGTTTTGGCCGTAATAATTACCTTAGGATCTGTATTTTGAGCAATTGTAATGAGTTCCTGGCAGGCAAAGGATGCAATGCCTTGACCTTCAAAGTCTTTGAACGTCCAATACGCTATTTCAACCCTCCCATCTGTTGGCTGGCCTGTAAAGCTACATGAGCCCACTACTTGGTTATCTCTTACCACTAGATAGGCTACCCAAGGTAAATTGAACCCTATTTGTGGGTAATAATCGTCGTATATAGCTAATAAGGTTTGGCAATCTTCCGATTGAAATAATTGATTTGCTTTATCTTCGTCCTGTTCTAGGATTCTTAGTTTCATTTGCACCTTATTTTGTTAAAACGGATACGTATTTCGTAGTTGGTTATTCGTACCTCGTAGTTCGTACCTCGGCATATTACATAATACATAATACTTAATACATAATACATTACAAGTTACAAGTTACAAGCTACAAGCTACAAGTTACAAATAACTCGATACCCGCTACTCGATACTCGATACCAAGTAATACACGCAAGTAGTTACAAAATTCCTAAAAAATGGTACATTTCTAACTATTGGTAGCTGCAAACGTGGTTCCAGCTTGAATTTATATTTGTAAATAGGATTTATTAAGTAATGCTTTTTATTAACTATAGAGTATCCAGTATTCTTACAAATACGCTCAAATCGCTCTATACTAATGCCTGTATCTTTAATTTCTAACAACTCTTTTACTGCCGCATCACTCTCCCCTGCTGTTTTTAAAATCCATTTATAGATTCCAGCTGGTAAAAGGTGGTAATACGGTAATTTACTCAACCATTTATTCTTGCATATTTGTTGATGCCCCCCAAATGGCATGTACCATGGCGGGAATCCAAAAAAGATAACCCCATCTTTAGCAAGGTATTTTTTTAGTTGTGCAATTATTTTCTCTTGCTCAGGAATATGTTCTATAGAATCTTTTAGAATGATAACATCAAACTGCTTAGCGAAATCTTTCTCAAAATCAACATCATAAATATTTTTCGCGATGAATTTAGCCAATCCCTTATCCACATATTCTTGCATGTATTTCTCGGCCTTCTCTACCCTCGATGGCTCTAAATCTACACCAACCACTTTACACCCCATTTCCGTAAAGGCTTTTAACACACCACCTTCTCCACAGCCAATTTCCATTACCCGCGTATTCGCATCTATTTTCTTACGCTCCGCGATAAACGGTAATACGTAATTTTTAGAATTTTCGAATTGTTGGTTAAAGTATACGTCCCAATCGGTATGAAAGTCGAATGCCATATTTTGAGTATCGTGTAGTGAGTATCGTGTATCGAGTTAAAAAACACAATAATAGAAAAAAAATCTCGATACTAGAGAATTGAGTGCTATATACCTAATTTTCAAAATCAGGAAAAATTTCTCGATACTCAATACCCGATACTCGATACTATTTTATATTTTAGCGCCGTGGAGAATTTTATTGTTTCGGCTCGTAAATACCGCCCAGCTACCTTTAATACCGTAGTTGGTCAATCGCATATTACAAATACCTTAAAGAATGCCATCAAGAATAATCACTTGGCGCAAGCCTTTTTATTCTGCGGACCAAGAGGGGTTGGTAAAACTACCTGCGCGAGAATTTTAGCGAAAACTATAAACTGTACGAATCCTACTTCCGATATGGAAGCATGCGATCAGTGCGAATCGTGCGTTTCTTTTAGAAATGGAACATCTTTAAATATTCACGAATTAGATGCTGCTTCGAACAATTCTGTAGATGATATTAGAAGTTTAGTAGAACAAGTCCGTTTCCCTCCTCCTTCTGGAAAATATAAAATCTATATTATAGATGAGGTTCATATGCTTACTACGAGTGCATTTAATGCATTCCTAAAAACATTAGAAGAACCACCTCCGTATGCTATTTTCATTTTAGCTACTACCGAGAAACATAAAATTATTCCAACGATTTTATCTCGTTGTCAGATTTTCGATTTCAATAGAATTCAAGTAGAAGATATTGCTAGTCATTTAGCCTTTATTTCTACCAGCGAAAAAATTGAATCGGATGTAGAAGCTTTGCACGTGATTGCTCAAAAAGCAGACGGTGCTTTGCGTGACGCACTTTCTATTTTCGACCAACTGGTTTCATTTGCTGGTCATCATTTAACCTATCAATCTGTTATCGATAATTTAAATATTTTAGATTACGATTACTATTTCAAAATTACCGATGCCATCTTAAATCAAAGCATGAAAGATGTGTTATTAATTTTTGATGAGATTTTACAAAATGGGTTCGATGGAAATAATTGTATCAACGGATTAAGTGAGCATTTCAGAAATTTGTTAGTTTGTAAAGATCCTGCAACAGTAGTGCTGCTAAAGGTTTCGGAGCAAGTGAAGCAACGTTATTTAGATCAAAGTAAAAAATGTTCGGCATCTCTTTTATTGTCGGCTTTAAACATCGCTAACCAATGCGATATCTATTATAAGCAAAGTAAAAACCAACGACTGCATGTGGAACTAGCATTTATGAAAATGTGCCACATCACTTCGGCTTTAAACTTAGCTCAACTTCCTGACGATTCGCAGGCGGTAAAAAAAAAATGAGTAATGAAGTTGTACCTACAACTTCAACATCCAATAATACACCAATTGCCAAAGAAGAAATTCCGAATTCTAATTCCGTAATTGAAAAACCTAAACCAGCAGAATCTGTTGTAAACACTAGCACTCCGACAATAGGCTCCATGCCGAACGGAGGCACTCCATTAAAAACAAATGGAAACGGGAATAAAAATTCTGCGATAAAACTTCCTAGCATCGCTGATATAAAATCGGGTAAATTCGAATTGAAAAAAGAAGAGAAAAAGGAAGACGTCATTCAACCGACTAACGAATTTTCTTATGGCGATTTTAAACATTATTGGGATGAAGCCATTGCACACATCGCTGCAAAAAATCAAGCTTCTACAAATGTTATGATTGCCCATCTTCAACCCGAATTAAAAGACAACGTAAACATTCACTTAAGCTTCAACAATAAAGTTCAACTCGAATTATTTCAAACCGAAAAGCCATTTATTGCAGGGTATTTGAGAGATAAACTGCAAAACTTCGATATCGATTTTGTAATAGAAATGAATACCGCAGAAATGGATACTACCCCCTATACAAATTCCGAAAAATTTAAAGCCATGGCCTCAAAGAACCCGAATTTACAGGCTTTAAGGGATATTTTGGGGCTGGACATTAGTTGATAATGTGTTAATATGTTAATGGGGTAATATGTTAATGTGTTAATGTGTTAATGTGTTAATGTGTTAATGATAATATATTAATGTTTTAATGTGCTAGTATGATAATGTTGAGGTGTGCTTATTTTATCATGTTGCATAGGGTCTTCTGGTAAGGTATTTTGCGGACCTACATCCTCTTTTTCGCTACAACTTACTATTGTTGCCATGGGAAGCAAAATGAATAGTATTAAAAGGCAATATTTTACAAATTCTCTTATTCTCATTATCTTAATTTAATAGTGCAAAATACAACATCATATTGTTCATTACCAACTTATTATAGGAATAAAAGATTCCAGTCTAATCTGTTAATAAGTTAATGGGAAAATCTGTTAATGCAGACAAAGTCCATTTCTGAATTTCTGTCCTTTTGACCTTCTAAATTTCTGTCCCGATTACTATCGGGATTCCGAATTTTTGTCCCGATAACTATCAGGATTCTGACCTTCGAATCTTCTGAAATTCAGGACTTCTGAAATTCAGGACTTCTGAAGAAAATCACTATATTTGGCTTCAATTTTTAATAGGCATTATGAACAAAATAAAAGTAGCAAATCCAGTGGTAGAGCTGGATGGAGATGAGATGACCCGTATCATCTGGAAATTCATTAAAGACAAATTAATTCTTCCTTACTTAGAAATCGACATTAAATATTACGATTTAGGTATAGAATATCGCGACGAAACGAACGATCAGGTAACGATTGATGCAGCGGAAGCGATAAAAAAATATAATGTAGGTATTAAGTGTGCAACCATTACGCCAGATGAAGAACGTGTAAAAGAGTTCAACTTAAAACAAATGTGGAAATCGCCAAACGGAACCATCCGTAATATTTTAGATGGTACTGTTTTCCGTGAGCCAATTGTAATGAATAATGTTCCTCGTTTGGTTCCAAACTGGACAGCTCCAATTTGTATTGGCCGTCATGCATTCGGAGATCAATACCGTGCAACAGATTTCGTAACTAAAGGAAAAGGTAAACTAACTATTAAGTTCGAAGGTGAAGACGGGACAGTAATAGAACACGAAGTTTTTAATTTTAAAAGTGATGGCGTTGCATTAGCAATGTACAACACAGACGAGTCTATCAAAGGTTTTGCACGTGCATGTTTCAACCAAGCATTAATGAAAGGCTGGCCTTTATATCTTTCTACAAAAAATACCATTCTTAAAAAATACGATGGTCGCTTCAAAGATATTTTCGAAGAGATTTATCAAAATGAATTCAAAGCAAAAATGGATACTGCTGGTATTACTTACGAGCATCGTTTAATAGACGACATGGTTGCTTCTGCATTAAAATGGAATGGTAATTTTGTTTGGGCTTGTAAAAACTACGATGGAGATGTTCAGTCGGATACCGTTGCGCAAGGATTTGGCTCATTAGGATTAATGACATCTGCATTAATTACACCTGATGGAAAAACAATGGAAGCGGAAGCTGCACACGGTACAGTTACTCGCCATTATAGAGATCACCAAAAAGGTAAACCAACTTCAACAAATCCTATCGCTTCTATTTTCGCATGGACTCAAGGTTTGGCTTTCCGCGGACAATTAGATAACAATAACGAATTAGTACATTTCGCTAAAACGTTAGAAAAAGTTTGTATCGATGTTGTTCAATCTGGAAAAATGACGAAAGATTTAGCAGTATGTATCCACGGAAATAAAGTAAACCACGGAGAGCACTACTTATATACCGAGGAGTTTTTGAATGAGATTGATAACGCACTTAAAGCAGCGTTATAATATGCTGATATGCTAGTATGCTGATATGCTAGTAAAAAAAATAATTAATAAATGGCCTCGATAGTCTTCAAATAGCTATCGAGGCTTTTTTTTGATCGTCCCAATAAATCCCTGTCTACCGACAGGCAGGGGGACATGCTCGTGTACTCAAGTGTTCTGCGATTCCCGAATCCTAATTATTGCCAGAATGGGCAGCCGAAGGGCTGAACTATTGGAATTCGGAAATTCAGAACTTCTGGACTTCTGGACTTCTGAATTTCGGATTATCTAATCTTCGTCATATATTCTAACAGAATATGGCGCTTCTCTATAAAAGGCTAACTCATAACTAATATTTTTTCCATCTTCTGTTACCTCCCATGGTAGATCTTTATGTGAATATTCACTTATTTTGTTTGCACTCCAGTCACTCATCTGTTCAATTACTTTATCAATTACTTCCTTTTCACTTGCCATCATTGCCGTTAAATCTGCTTTTGCTAATGGAATAAATCGAGTTTGAACTTTACTAAAATATTCTGTTTTAATTTTTTGAATTATTCCACTCTTTATCATTTGTTCTATAATGATGTCTAACTTTTGAGGAACTGGCCCGTACGTTAATTTTCTATACTTCGCACCAGTTAAGTGCTCTTCATACAATTCATAATAATTGAAATCGGAGAAATACAATAATTTATTTAATACTGTTTCCCCTACGTTTGGTTTACCTGCACACTTTTCTATAATATAAAGTAATACGTTTTTAAATTTCTTAATATTTAAAGTTGGAACAGAAATACGCTCAATATTTTTCTTTTCTTGTATCTCTTCCTGCAATTCCTCATCATCTTCCAAATTAAATTCATTCGACATAAAATCATCTAATGAAAATTTTAATTCCATTGATAATTTTTGTAATTCAAAAATATCTACACTTCTATTCCCCAACTCAATTTGAGCTAAAGATGATCTTGATAAATTAATGTTCTTCGAAAGATCTTCTTGAGACAATCCCCTCTTTTTTCTCAGTTCAGTTATCCTCTTACCTATTTCTTTTTGTGTAAGTTCCATAGTATTCATTTCTATTCAACGCAAACTTACTTATTGTTTTAAAATAAAACAATAAAATGTTCTAATATCAATCATATTATATTCCTATTGATTCTTAACCCTTAAAAAACTACCTTGTAGTGTATTACACTTTTACTTATGAAAAAAGTACTTTCGGTTATTATCATTACTTCTATCCTTATTACTATAGGCATAAAAGCGAATGCTCAGCAAAAGAGAAAAGTATTGTTTCTGGGGAACAGTTATACTGAAGTAAATAATTTGCCTCAATTAGTTTATGATGTTGCTTTATCTACTGGAGATACTTTAATATTTGACAAAAACACACCTGGTGGGTATCGTTTAGG
>CALRIM020000171.1:0-6548 GCA_943360385.1 Rhizobium sp. Q54
GAACATCATCTGAACTTGCTTGCGATGGAATGTTTCCTTTATACAAGAAACTCAACACATCTTTATTTACAGCCGATACCATTTGTTTAAACAATTCGAACGATTCGAATTTGTAAATTAACAATGGATCCTTTTGTTCGTAAACTGCATTTTGTACAGATTGCTTTAACTCATCCATCTCACGTAAATGTTCTTTCCAAGCATCGTCTATTAATGCCAAACTCACCGAACGCTCAAATGCTTTCACCAACTCTTTACCTTTTGTTTCATATGCTTTTTTCAAATTCGTAGTAATTTGAATTTGCTTCATTCCATCGGTAAATGGCACTACAATATTTTCTATTGTTTGTCCTCGAGATTCAAATACATCTTTAATTACAGGCATTGCCGTATCTGCCATACGCTCCGATTTACGGGCGTAAAATGCTGAAAGATGATTGTAAATTTTATCAGCAATTGCAGATGGTTTCTCACCCATGAATTCATTTTCTGAAATTTCTATATCAGTAGAAAATAAACGAATCATTTCTAAACGGAAACCTTCATAATTTTTTTCGTCCTGATATTGTGCGGCAAGTTCCTCACAAAGATCCATCAAACTATTATCGATATCTACTTCTAATCGTTCACCAAATAGTGCATTGTGTCGTTTAGAATAAATAACCGAACGCTGTGAGTTCATCACATCATCATACTCTAATAAACGCTTACGAATACCAAAGTTATTTTCCTCTACTTTTTTCTGTGCACGCTCAATAGATTTAGTAATCATTGAATGTTGAATTACTTCGCCTTCTTCTAATCCCATTCTATCCATTAACGATGCAATACGTGCAGAACCGAACATACGCATCAAATCATCTTCTAATGAAACGAAGAATTGCGTAGAACCTGGATCTCCCTGACGACCAGAACGACCACGTAATTGTCTGTCTACACGACGACTCTCATGACGCTCCGTACCAATAATTGCAAGACCACCAGCATCTTTAACACCTGGGCCTAATTTAATATCCGTACCACGACCAGCCATGTTTGTTGCAATTGTAACTGTTCCAGCCTTACCTGCTTCAGCCACAATATCAGCTTCACGTTGATGTAATTTTGCGTTCAACACTTGGTGTTTGATACCACGTAACTTCAACATTCTACTCAACAATTCCGAAATTTCTACAGAAGTTGTACCCACTAATACTGGGCGACCATTGGTAGTTAACTCTACAATTTCTTCAACAACTGCATTGTATTTTTCGCGTTTAGATTTGTAAACTTTATCCTCGCTATCTTTTCTTGAAATTGGTCTGTTCGTTGGAATTTCAACAACATCTAATTTGTAAATTTCCCAGAATTCACCTGCCTCTGTTGTTGCAGTACCCGTCATACCACAAAGCTTATGGTACATACGGAAATAATTTTGAAGTGTAATAGTTGCATACGTTTGTGTTGCATCTTCTACCTTCACATTTTCTTTTGCTTCTATTGCTTGGTGCAAACCATCCGAGTAACGACGACCTTCCATAATACGGCCTGTTTGCTCATCAACAATTTTAATTTTACCACCATCAATAATATACTCTACATCTTTTTCAAATAAGGTGTAGGCTTTTAATAATTGATTCACTGAGTGAATACGTTCCGACTTAATAGAGAAGTCGCGCATCAATTCATCTTTGCGAGCAATTTTTTCTTGATCTGTTAAGGTTGATTTTTCAATCTCTGCAATTTCAGAACCTACATCTGGAAGCACAAAGAAACCTTGGTCTTCACCAGAAGAAGTAATTAATTCAATTCCTTTTTCAGTTAATTCAATCGAATTATTTTTTTCATCAATAACAAAAAACAACTCCGCATCTACCTTATGCATTTCGCGTTGTTGATCTTGCATGTATTGATTTTCTGTTTTCGTTAAAATCTGGCGCATGCCTGTTTCACTCAAAAACTTAATCAATGCTTTACTTTTTGGTAAACCTCTAAATGCACGAAGTAACGCAAGTCCACCATCGTCCACTTTATTTTCTCCAATTAATTTTTTTGCATCTAATAAAGCGGTATTAATGAAATTCTTTTGAGCATTTACTAATTTTTCAATGCGTGGTTTTAAATCGTAAAATTCATGTTCATCTCCACGAGGAATTGGACCTGATATAATTAATGGAGTACGAGCATCATCAATTAAAACTGAATCGACCTCATCCACCATTGCATAATGTAATTTGCGTTGCACCAAGTCGTTCGGACTATGTGCCATGTTATCTCTCAAATAATCGAAACCAAATTCATTATTTGTACCAAAAGTAATATCAGCTTGGTATGCTTTTCTACGTTCTGGAGAATTCGGTTGATGTTTATCTATACAATCAACGGTAATACCATGGAATTCATACAATGGACCCATCCACTCACTATCTCTTCGGGCCAAGTAATCATTCACGGTTACAATGTGAACACCTTTTCCAGCTAGTGCATTTAAATAAGCTGGTAGAGTTGCCACCAAAGTTTTACCCTCACCAGTTCCCATCTCAGCAATTTTACCACTGTGTAAAACACTACCACCAATTAATTGCACATCATAATGTACCATTTCCCAGGTCATAGGATTTCCAGCTGCTAACCATGTTCTGTTATGAAAAGCTTTATCGCCCTTAATAACTACATTTTCTTTATGAGCTGCTAATTCTCTATCGGCTTCCGTTGCGGTTACTTCAATCGTTTCTATAGTTGAAAAACGACGAGCAGTTTCTTTAACTACTGCAAATGCTTCAGGAAGGATTTCTTTCAAAACCTCCTCAATAAGCTCATTTTCGCGTTTTCCCAACTTATCGATTGTATCATACAAATCTACTTTATCCGAAATATCCATATCGGGCTCCTGCTCGATACGTGCTTTAATAGCTTCTATTTCTGAAGAAACTTCCGAAGTATGTGCTTTTATACGTGATTTAAAATCAAGGGTTTTGGCTCTTAATTCATCGTGACTAATTGACTGCAATTTTTCGAATTCAGCGCTAATTAGAGCAACAATAGGACCTAATTCTTTTATATCTCTATCTGACTTGCTTCCGAAAACCTTTGATACAAAAGATGAAATGAAATTTGACATGAATCTTTATTTTATTTTGTACTTACCCTTACCAAAAGTCTTGCCAAGCAACGCTTTTGACATAATGGCATAAGGAACAAATATATTAGTTAATATGTTAATTAGCTAATATGTTAATGTGTTATTGCTATTTGAAATTAATTAACTTTGGCAAAAAAAAAGAATTTCAATGAACATCTTATTATTAGGATCTGGTGGTAGGGAATCTGCATTTGCTTGGAAATTAAGCCAGAGCAAAGAATGCGAAGCATTATTTATTGCTCCTGGAAATGCAGGAACTTCTGCATATGGCACGAATGTTCCAATTTCTGTGTTAGATTTTGAGTCTATTAAAGCATTTTGTATTGAAAATGATATAAATATGGTGGTGGTTGGACCAGAAGACCCATTGGTAGCTGGAATAGTAGATTTCTTTTCTGAGGATGAGGAAATAGAACACATTGCCGTAATTGGTCCGTCTAAAGAAGGAGCACAACTAGAAGGAAGTAAAGATTACAGCAAACGTTTTATGCAACGTCATAATATCCCAACGGCCGCATACGAAACATTTACAAAAGAAGAATTAGAAAAGGGCTTGGCCTATTTAGATAATCATACTCTACCAATTGTATTAAAAGCCGATGGTTTGGCTGCAGGTAAAGGTGTTTTAATTTGTGAAACTCGCGAAGAAGCTAAAGAAGAATTACGCTTGATGCTTGCTGAAGCAAAATTTGGTGAAGCAAGTCAACAAGTAGTAGTAGAAGAATTTTTAAGCGGTATAGAACTTTCTGTTTTTGTGTTAAATGATAATTTTCATTACTTAATTCTCCCTGAAGCAAAAGATTATAAAAGAATTGGTGAAGGCGATACAGGCTTGAATACTGGTGGTATGGGTTCTATCTCACCTGTTCCATTTGCCGACGCAACATTTATGCAAAAAGTAGAGGAACGAATTATTATTCCAACGGTAGAAGGATTAGCCTCTGAAGAAATAGATTTTAAAGGATTTATTTTTATTGGGTTGATGAACGTAAACGGCGAACCTTTTGTGATAGAGTACAATGTTCGTATGGGCGACCCAGAAACAGAAAGTGTAATACCTCGTATTGAGAATGATTTGGTAGATTTATTTATTGCTGTTGCAGAAAGTAGATTAGCCGAGAAAAAACTTATTATAGATCCTAGACATGCAGCTACCGTAATGCTTGTAGCGGGTGGTTATCCAGGTGAATATAAAAAGGGAGATGAAATTACGGCACTAGATAATATCAATCACACTTATGTTTTCCATGCGGGAACTAAAATGGAAAACAATAAAGTTGTAACCAATGGTGGGCGTGTAATTGCAATTACCAGTTTAGATATTGATAAGCCAGAAGCACTTCGTAGATCAAACGAATATGCTGAACAAATACAATTTAATGGAAAATATTTCAGAAGAGATATTGGAAAAGATTTATCAGCTTAAATATAAAAAAATGAAACAAGTACTCACTTATTTCTTCCGTAAAAAAGATCCGAATAGACCTACTAATTTTAATATTAAGGCTATGCATTTTATTAACAAGGCATCAATATTAATTTTTATTGTTGCATTGGCAATTTATATTATTAGAAAATTTATGTAAAACCTGAAATACGATATGCGTATTACGTAATACGTATATCGTAATACGTTGTACCTAATACAATTCAAATGAAAAAAATCATCCAAACAAAAAATGCTCCGGCTCCAATTGGGCCGTATAATCAAGCGATAATGACAGGTAATATGTTATTTATCTCTGGACAAATTGCTATTAATCCAGAAAATGATCACTTACTCATTGGTGATATTGAAATTGAAACGCATCAAGTAATGAAAAACCTAGCTGCTATTTTAACTGAGGCAGGCATGGATTTTTCTAATGTAATAAAAACAAGTATTTTCTTATCAGACATGTCGCACTTCGCTAGAGTGAATGAAATTTATCATACTTATTTCGAAGGGAATTATCCTGCCAGAGAAACAGTTGCAGTACTTGGGTTACCTAAAAGTGTAAACGTTGAGATTTCTATGATAGCCTCAAAATAAGTTGAACTCCAGAGCAAAATATTTCTTAGCTGGTGCAGCCTCTTCCATAATTTGGGGATTCTTTGCAATATCCTTAAGATCAATTAAGGATCATCCTTCTATGCAAATTTTGGTGTTTAGAGTTCTATGTTCATTAGCAATTACAATTTTTATATCACTTGTTATTAGAAGAAGTGTTTTCAAAAAAGATGTAGATTATTTAGAGTCGATTGATAAAAAAGAGCGAAATAAATTACTACTTCGTATTTTATACTCAACACTTTTTGTTACAGCAAATTGGTTCTCCTTTATCTATGTTATAAATCACATTAGCGTTCAAGCAGGAGCATTTGCTTATATGGTTTGCCCAATAATTACTGCAGTATTTGGATATATTTTTCTAAAAGAAAAACTTAGTCCCATTAAATGGGTATCTATCGCTTTATGTTTTGCTAGTATATTATTTCTTTCCTTAGGATTTATAAAAGAAGTTTTATATTCTGTGGAAATTGCAGTATTGTATGCTGCTTATTTAATGTTACAAAAACGAATAGTAGGCTTAGATAAATTGAATGTATTATTGGTTCAACTTTTAATTTCATCAGTTATTATAATTCCTTTTGCTGGTATTCAACATGTTGCATTTACAACTGATATTAATTTCTGGACACAGATACTTGTTATATCTATCTTATTTACCATCATTCCTTTATTTTTAAGTTTGTACGCATTAATAGGAATGCCCTCTTCCACTATGGGAATTCTTATATACTTAAATCCAATTGTTGCTTTTTTTGTTGCTTTCTTTTATTTCCACGAAGAACCAACACTACAAAAAATGATTGCATACTTCATTTTATTAATAGCTGTATTTTTGTTTAACTACTCTTTTTTAAAAGGAATGTTAGAAGTGAAAGTAAAGGCGAAGTTTATCGATTAAAAATCTAAACTCAAGGAAACATAGTACACTGGTTTCTCTGCCACAATATTATTTTGAACTCCCCAAGCCATATCGAATCGAACAAAATACCCTAATAATCTTGTTCTGGCTCCCCATCCGAAACCACCTACAATTGGGTATTTAGATTCTATAGCCGTTACACTTACAGGGTCTCCTTGCACTTCTAATCTATTAAATCTGTTCTCATAACTAAACATATCCGAACCCAACCATGCTGCTCCTACATCCGCAAATGGCATCAACTGAAAATTCTTTACAAAGTCAGATTTAATAGGACGGTTTAAAAAGTATGAAAATACTGGAAAACGAACTTCTGTATTAATAACAACGAAGTTGTTTCCGTTCCGAATATTCTGAGTAAAACCTCGCATGTTTGTTGCCAATGCTTGGTATTTATATTCTCTTGTTTGATCAATCTGAATATCATTATTAAATCTTGGAACAAACCATCCATC
>CALRIM020000172.1:0-6535 GCA_943360385.1 Rhizobium sp. Q54
AATAAACTGGATTAAACTAAAACAATTTGTTATTCCCTTTATTTTAATTGTATCGCCAATTGGAATTTCTTATTCAATTTATACTTCTTATCACGAAAAGATAAACCCAACAAATATCGTTATTGTACAACCCAACATCGATCCTTATAACGAAAAATTCGATGGCCTATCTGAAACAGATCAACTAAAAAAAATAATCCGACTATCTGATTCTGTGGCTCAAAAAAACACTGAGTTTTTTATATGGCCTGAGACGGCATTACCAAATAATATTGCAGAAGAAAACCTTGAATCAAATCCATTAATTTTAGATGCTAGATCTTTCCTTTCAAAATATAAAAACGGAAACATTATTACTGGAGCAGCTACATATAAAACATATGATAGAGAGGAAACTCCAACCGCAAGAAAGTTTAGTAACGGTCAATGCTGTTACGATGCATTTAATACTGGGTTGTTAATAGAAAATAATCCAGGCATTCAAATTTACCATAAATCAAAACTTGTAGCAGGAGTAGAACAAATTCCTTACCCAAGTATATTGAAATTTCTAGAACCACTAACCATTAAACTAGGTGGTACATTTGGAAGTTTAGGAACACAAAAAGAAAGAACCGTTCTCTACACAAAAAGTGGAATTGGAGTTGCACCTGTTATATGTTATGAATCTGTATTTGGTGAATATGTTACTGAATACATAAAAAAAGGAGCACAGATGATTGCAATTATTACGAATGATGGTTGGTGGGGAAACACATCTGGCTATCATCAGCATGCGGCTTATGCTAGATTAAGAGCAATTGAAACTCGTAGAAGCATTGCACGATCTGCAAATACTGGAACATCTTGTTTTATAAACCAACGTGGAGATATGAGTGATGTAACAAATTGGTGGGTGGCTGATGCTAAAAACGGAAATCTAAATCTCAATGAAGAAATTACGTTCTATGTTCAATATGGAGATTGGTTCGCCTATTTTGCAAGCTTAGTTGCGGTATTATTATTTGCTTTTAGTTTGATAAAGAAAATTAGAATTATATAGCATTAATACTTAGCCACAATTGGCATTCTTCGACCCATACCAAATGCCTTAGGGGATACCCTTAAAATTGGTGGGGTTTGATAACGTTTATATTCATTTCTATTTACCAATGCTGTTATTCGTTCAACTAATGCTGCATCGAAACCAATTTCAACTAATTCATCTTTACTTTTAGAAGCCTCAATATAATTCAACAATACTTCATCTAGAATGTCATAATCCGGAAGCGAATCAGAGTCTTTTTGATCTGGTCTTAACTCCGCTGAAGGGGGTTTTGTAATAGTATTAACTGGAATTATTTCTCTATTTCTATTGATATAATTGGCTAACTCATACACTTGCGTTTTATAAACATCTCCAATTACCGAAAGTCCACCACACATATCACCATACAAAGTTCCATAGCCTACAGCTGCCTCACTTTTATTAGAAGTGTTTAACAATATATTTCCAAACTTATTAGAAATTGCCATTAACAATACGCCTCTAATTCTTGCTTGCATATTTTCTTCCGTTAAATCCTTATTCCTATTTATAAACATCTCTTCAAGTTCATTTTCAAAAGAGTTAAAAATATTTTTTATTGGAATTTGCTGGTAATTTATGCCTAATGTTTTTGCTAAATCTTCTGCATCTTTTATAGAATGATCTGAAGAATATTGAGATGGCAATAGAATTGCTAATACATTTTCTGGACCTAAGGCTTCACTTGCTAAAGCAGCAACAACTGCTGAATCTATCCCTCCCGATAATCCTAATACTGCTTTTGAAAATCCTGATTTCAAAAAATAATCCTTAATTCCCAACACAATTGCATCGTGTATTAATTCTATGCGAGTATTATCTTTACCTAAGTTTATTTTTTCTTCTTCTATAGAAAAAGTTCTTGTTTCTTCCTGAAAAAATGGAAGCTCCTGCCTCAATTCTCCTTTAGAATCAATATATACAGAACCGCCATCAAAAATTAATTCTGTTTGTGCACCAACATGATTTACGTATAATAATGGTAAATTGTATTTAGCAACATTCCAACGTAAAACATCCATCCTCTTTTCTGCCTGATTATAGTCAAATGGGGACGCTGCAATATTGATCATTAAATCTGGAGATTCTTTCACCAACATTTCCATTGGAGAATTGACATATAATTTTTGATCATCTATGTTCCACAAATCTTCACATATGGTTAGTGCAACTTTTTTTCCATTGATGGTAACACATGAAAAATTAGTGTTGGGTTCAAAATATCTATACTCATCAAAGATATCATATGTTGGCAATAGTGTTTTATGTATTATATTTTGAATGGTACCATTTGATAAAACGAATGCTGAATTATACAATGCTTTCCCTTCTGGGTTTGGATTAAATGTTGGTGCTCCGATAACACAAGTAATTGCAGTACATTTTGTAGCTAGTAATTTAATTGAATTAAAACATTGTTTTACAAAATGTTCATACTCTAAAAAATCCCTTGGTGGATAACCACAAATAGCAAGCTCAGGGAAAATAATTAAATCTGATTTTTCTGACAATGCCTTGTCTATGGCATCGTAAAACTTCTTTAAATTTGATTCGAAGTTTCCAACATGTACATTAACTTGTGCTAAACTTACTCTCATTTTTTAAAATAACAACCCAACATTTAAAGCAAAATAATTCAAGTCGGCATCAAAAGCTTTAATGCTAGGATTTGTAGTATTCAATCTATATATAGATGGAGATTTCATTGCATTCAAAAATCCATTTGTATAGGTAAGCCCCAAAATCAAATCTAAATTCTTAGCCAATTTATATTCTACTCCACCACCAATTACAAGTGAAAGGTTAAAAGGTTGAATATATTTACCTGCATCTTTTAAGTCATCCTTGTCATACTCAACGCCATTTTTCTTATATGTAATCGTTGCCGAATTTTTAGTAGCTATTGCCATGTTGAATCCAAACTTTCCAAACACCTTCATGTTTCCATTAATTTGATCCGTTAATAATTTAATGGCTATTGGAATTTCTACGAAATTCATTTTGATATTTGAAGAAATGGTCGTGTCCGACTTCGAATATTCAACATTCCCTCCTAAAGTGCTTATTCCTAATTCAGATTCAACAGCATAATGATCTTTTAAAAAATAATCGAACATTAATCCATATGAGAACCCAACCTTTGTACCATTACTATTATTATAATCGCTAGTAGGCTTTAAGGTAGAAAATAGTGGGTTTGCTTTAAATCCTAATCTGAAATCTTGGGCTTTTGCCGTTTGTAACGAGAATCCCACAATTAGGACCATAATAATTAGGTGGAAATGATTATTTTTAGCTTTGTTCATCTTTAAAAATATGCTTAAATATAAATATCAAAGTAACATAATAAATTCGATTTTAACACTACTAATAGTATTGATTTTCTTCAACGCGTGTCAACAATCTAGCGTTTCAAATAAAATCCCCGATTCTTCTGAAATCATTAATGTAAAAATGCTCAGGTTAGAAAGAGATTTATTTGAAACCCCTCCATCAGAAATCGAAGCAAAACTAAAAACAATTAAAGCAAAATATGGGGAATTTTACAATACTTATTTCATTCAAATTATGAGTTTTGGGAATACTCAAAATAGTCAGTTTACATCTCTTATTGGAAATTTCATTCAAAATAGTGATTTCAAAACATTAGCTCATGATTGTGATTCTATTTATAATACTACTAAAACGGAACAACTAGAAAAAGAAATATCAATTGTTTTTACAAAATACCATGCTTTATATCCACAGGATACATTACCAAAAGTTTGCACATTTATTTCTGGTTTTAATAACGGAATTGTAACTACAGATGGTTATATAGGAATTGGCTTAGATTTATTTTTAGGTTCGAATTATAAATTTTATCCATCATTAGAAATTCCAGATTACCTTACCAGAAGATATACACCAGAGCATTTACTTCCAATGTTTGTAAAAGGAATGGCTAGTTACAAATATCCATTTGAACTAGAGAAACCATTACTTATTGATGTGATGTTAAACGAAGGGAAGATGCTTTATTTTCTAGATCAAATGCTTCCAGAAACAGCTGATAGTTTAAAAATAGGATACACCTTAAATCAATTAGATTGGTGCAAAGCAAACGAGAAAAATATTTATGAATTATTAATTCAAGACGGTTTATTCAGTGGAGATTATTTAAAATATAGAAAGTATACAGAGGAAGCTCCATTCACCGTAAACCTTACGAACGAATCTGCTCCAAGAATTGGATGGTATTGTGGCTGGCAAATAATTAAAAAATTTATGGATAAAAATCCAGATTACACATTAGACATGTTGATGAAAGAAAAGGATAGTCAGAAAATTTTAGACCAAGCAAAATACAAACCTTGATAGACTTGAGATGTGAGATGTGAGATATGAGAATTGAGAAACTAAATTATATACAAATGAGAAAAATATTAATTATTGGAACAGTTGGGTTACTATTTGGTTGTAAATCTAACGAAGTAAAAAAAATAACAATGTTGCCTTATCCGGAAACAAAAAAAGTAGACGTGGTTGATGATTATTTTGGAACAAAAATAGCAGACCCTTATAGATGGTTAGAAAACGACACCACAGCCGAAACAGCTGCCTGGGTTGAATCTCAGAACAAGGTTACTCAAAATTACCTTTCTCAAATACCTTTTAGAGACAAACTAAAAAACAGACTTACTGAAATATGGAATTACGAGAAATTTTCGGCTCCATATCGTAAAGGCGAATTTTATTTCTATTCTAAAAATGATGGATTACAAAATCAATCTGTTGTTTACTTCAAGAAAGGTTTAGAAGGTGAAGAAAAAGTATTTTTAGACCCCAATAAATTATCTACTGATGGAACTGTTGCATTAGGTGGTCTATACTTTTCTAACGATTATAAATATGCTGCTTATACAATTTCAAGATCTGGTTCAGATTGGAATGAAATTTATGTAATAAATGTAGAAGATGCGAGTTTAACAAAAGATGTTATAAAATGGGTTAAATTTTCTGGCGCTGCTTGGTGTGGAAATGGATTTTATTATAGTAGATATGATGAGCCAAAAGGGGTAAGTGAATTGTCAAATCAAAATCAATTTCAAAAAATTTACTTCCATAAACTTGGCGATGATCAATCGAAAGATGTTTTAGTGTATGAAGACAAAGCACATCCATTAAGATACTTTGGGGCTGAGGTTACAGAAGATGAACACTATTTATTAATATATGCATCGGAAGGAACTTCTGGAACTGAATTGATTTACAAAGATCTTCAAAAAAAGGATTCTAAATTTGAGGTTCTTTTAAAAGGTTTTGATTACAACTATGGAGTAATTGATAATATAGGCAATAACTTTTTAGTAATGATGGATAATGGCGCATCTAATTATAGAGTAGTTTCTGTTGATCCAAAAAATAATAAAAAAGAGAATTGGAAAGAAGTTATATCAGAAAAACCAGAATTATTAGAAGGTGTTAAATTAGCAGGAGGAAAATTATATGCTAGTTATTTAAAAGATGCAAGCAATGTAGTAGTTGAATACTCGATTGATGGTAAAAAATTAAGAGATATCGAATTACCTGGAATTGGCACAGTAGCTTTTTCGTCAGTAAGTAAAAAAGATTCTAGCATATTTTACAGTTTCAGTAATTTCACAACTCCTGGAACAATATATCAATTGGATTTAAATTCTGGGAAATCTACACTTTATAAAAAACCAAACTTCAAAATAAATACTGATGATTTTGAAACCAAACAAATTTGGTTCACATCAAAAGATGGAACCAAAATCCCAATGTTTGTGGTTCATAAAAAAGGAATAAAACTAGATGGTAATAACCCTTTAATGCTATATGGATATGGAGGATTTAATATAAGTCTAACTCCAGCCTTTAGTGTCTCTAATATGTGTTTCCTTGAGCAAGGAGGCATTTATGCACAAGTAACCTTACGTGGTGGAGGTGAATATGGTGAAGAATGGCATAAAGCAGGTATGCTCGATAAAAAACAAAATGTGTTCGATGATTTTATTGGAGCAGCAGAATTCTTGATTAAAGAAAAATATACAAGTTCAGCTAAATTAGCTATCAGTGGACGCTCAAATGGAGGTCTATTAGTAGGTGCGTGTATGACACAAAGACCAGATTTATATAAAGTAGCACTTCCGGGTGTAGGAGTTTTAGATATGTTGAGGTATCATAAATTCACTATCGGTTGGGGCTGGGCTGTAGAATATGGTTCTAGCGACAAAAAAGATCAATTCGATTATCTAGTTAAATATTCACCTTTACATAACGTAAAAGACAGTGTTAGCTATCCTGCAACTTTAATTACAACTGCCGATCATGATGACCGAGTAGTTCCTGCACATTCATTTAAGTTTGCTGCAACCTTGCAAGCAAAACACAAAGGAGAAAATCCTGTACTTATACGTATTGATGCAAAAGCAGGTCATGGAGCAGGTAAACCTACTTCTAAAC
>CALRIM020000173.1:0-6452 GCA_943360385.1 Rhizobium sp. Q54
GTTTTTGAAGTAATTGTTAAACTATCTGCTAGGTAAATTATCGAGTAGTTACTATTTAAAGCAAGTGTGTTTTTATTGATGATATATTTACCAATGCTTTCTCCAGATGCTCTCGATAAACTACCTGTAAAGACATCTGTTCCTATAAGGGTTGGAGTAAATGTATACGTAAGTATTGGATCAACCTCTCCATACACTTTTGTTTTTGCTTCTGCAGTTATCGTAATTGTTTTTGTAGCAATTGTTAAACTATCTGCAACATAAGTAATCAAGTAGTTACTATTTAAAGCAAGTGAGTTCTGATTGATCATATATTTTCCAATATTCTCTCCAACTCCTCTCGATAAACTTCCGCTAAAAGCATCACCAGTGTTGAGTATTGGAGTGTATGTATAAGTTAATACTGGATCAACTTCTCCGTATACTTTCGATTTTGCATCTGCGGTTACAGTAATACGTTTTGCAGCAATTGTTAAACTATCTGCAACATAAGTAATGGTATAATTTGAACCGAGAGTTAAGGTGTTTTTATTGATAATGTATTTTCCAATATTCTCCCCTACTGCTCTACTTAAATTTCCAGAGAATGCATCCGTTCCAATTAAAGCTGGAGTGTATGTATAGGTCAAGGTTGGATCTGTTTCTCCATACACTTTTGTTTTTGCTTGCGCAGTAACAGTAATTGCTTTAGCGGTGATGCTTAATGAGTCATCATCGTACGTAATTGCATAATTACTTGTTAATGCAAGTGTTCCTTGTGCAATTGCATACTTGCCAATATTTTCTCCTGTTACTCTACTTAAACTTCCTGTGAAAGCATCAGCTCCGATTAAGGCTGGAGTATAAGTATAAGTCAATGCTGGATCTATTTCTCCGTATACTTTTATTTTGGCTTGTGCAATTACCGTGATTGGTTTAGCAGTGATTGATAAACTATCTGCGATGTAAGTTATTGAATATCCACTAGGTAAAGAAAGTGTATTTCTATTAACCACATACTTACCAACATTTTCTCCCGCCGCTCTGCTTAGTGACCCTGTGAATACGTCTCCATTGTTAAGTGCAGGACTGTAGGTGTAAGTTAAAATTGGGTCAGCATCACCATATATTTTAGATTTGAATTGAGCGATTACAGTAATATTTTTTGATCCAATTGTTAAACTATCCTGAATATAAATAACTGTATAGTTCGTAGGTAAAGAAAGCGTTCCTTGCGTAATGGCATACTTACCATTACTTTCTCCGGCAACTCTAGTTAAACTACCTGTAAAGTTATCACCAATTTTTAATGCTGGAGTATACGTGTATGTTAAGGCAGGATCTAAAGCACCAGATGCTTTTGACTTGGCATCAGCAGTTACCGTAATTGTTTTTGCAGAAATACTTAAACTATCTCCCACATAAGTGATGGTATAATTTGATCCAAGCGATAAAGTATTTTTATTAATAACATACTTACCAATATTTTCTCCTACTGCTCTACTTAAAGAACCAGTGAAAGCATCTACTCCTATTAAAGCTGGAGTGTAGGTATAGGTAAGTGTTGGATTTGTTTCTCCATACACTTTTGTTTTTGCTTGTGCAGTTACGGTGATGGTTTTGGCAGTGATGTTTAATGAGTCATCGTCGTACGTAATTGTATAATTACTTGTTAATACAAGTGTTCCTTGTACAATCGAATATTTACCAATGTTTTCACCTGCTGCTCTAGAAAGTGAACCAGTGAAGGCATCTGCACCAATTAATGCTGGCGAATAAGTATACGTAAGTGCTGGATCTGTTTCGCCATACACTTTTGTTTTTGCCTGTGCAGTTACGGTGATTGTTTTAGCAGTGATTGCTAAACTATCTGCAACATAAATGATGTTATAATTTGATCCAAGAGATAAATTATTTTTATTAATTACATACTTACCAATGTTCTCGCCTGTTGTTCTAATTAAAGAACCTGTGAAGGCATCTGCACCAATTAAGGCTGGTGAATAAGTATACGTAAATGATGGATCAACTTCTCCATACACTTTTGTTTTTGCTTGCGCCGTAACAGTAATGGGTTTTGCAGTAATGCTTAAACTATCTGCAACGTAAGTAATGTTGTAATTCGAACCGAGTGATAAATTATTCTTATTGATGATATACTTACCAATGTTTTCTCCTGCTGCTCTTGCGAGTGTTCCTGTAAATGCATCCGCACCAATTAATGCTGGCGAATAAGTATACGTAAATGATGGATCAACTTCTCCATACACTTTTGTTTTTGCTTGCGCCGTAACAGTAATGGTTTTTGCAGTAATGCTTAAACTATCTGCAACGTAAGTAATGTTGTAATTCGAACCGAGTGATAAATTATTCTTATTGATAACATACTTACCAATGTTTTCTCCTGATGCTCTAGCGAGTGTTCCTGTAAATGCATCTGCACCAATTAAAGCTGGTGAATAAGTATAGGTAAGCGATGGATCTGTTTCCCCATACACTTTTGTTTTCGCTAGCGAGGTAACTGTGATTGGTTTTGCTGTAATTGCTAAACTATCTGCTACATAAGTAATGTTGTAATTTGAACCGAGTGATAAAGAATTCTTATTGATAACATACTTACCAATATTTTCTCCTGCTACTCTAGCGAGTGTTCCAGTAAACCCATCTGCTCCAATTAAGGCTGGAGTGAACGTATATGTATATGATGGATCAACTTCACCATACACTTTTGTTTTTGCTTGCGCAGTAACCGTAATTGTTTTTGCAGTAATGCTTAAACTATCTGCTACATAAGTAATGTTGTAATTTGAACCGAGTGATAAGGTATTCTTATTGATAACATACTTACCAATATTTTCTCCTGCTGCTCTTGCGAGTGTTCCTGTAAATGCATCCGCACCAATTAATGCTGGCGAATACGAATAAGTAAATGTTGGATCTGATTCTCCATACATTTTTGTTTTGGCTTGCGCAGTTACAGTGATTGGTTTTACTGTAATACTTAAACTATCTGCAACATAAATGATGTTATAATTTGATCCAAGAGATAAATTATTTTTATTAATTACATACTTACCAATATTTTCTCCAATTGCTCTAGCGAGTGTTCCTGTAAAGGCGTCTGCTCCTATTAAAGCTGGAGTATATATATACGTTAATGCTGGATCAACTTCTCCATACACTTTTGTTTTTGCTTGTGCCGTAACGGTAATAATCTTTGAAACGATAGTTAAACTATCCGAAATATATGAAATGGTATAGTTGCTATTTAAAGCTAGTGTGTTCCTTATAATTTCATATTTACCAAAGTTTTCACCAACTGCTCTAGCGAGTGTTCCAGTAAATGCATCTGCTCCGATTAAAGCTGGTGAATAGGTATATGTATATGATGGATCTGATTCTCCATACACTTTTGTTTTTGCTTGCGCAGTAACGGTGATTGTTTTGGCAGTGATGCTTAATGAGTCATCGTCGTAGGTAATTGTATAATTACTTGTTAATACAAGTGTTCCTTGTACAATCGAATATTTACCAATATTTTCACCTGCTGCTCTAGAAAGTGAACCAGTGAAGGCATCTGCACCAATTAAAGCTGGCGAATAAGTATACGTAAGTGCTGGATCTGATTCTCCATATACTTTTGTTTTAGTTTGTGCAGTAACCGTAATAGGTTTTGTAGTGATTGCTAAACTATCTGCAACGTAAGTGATGTTGTAATTTGATCCGAGTGATAAAGTGTTTTTATTAATAACATACTTACCAATGTTCTCGCCTGTTGCTCTTGATAAACTTCCTGTGAAGGCGTCTGCTCCAATTAAAGCTGGAGTATAAGTATAAGTAAGCGATGGGTCTGATTCTCCATACATTTTTGTTTTGGCTTGCGCAGTTAAAGTGATTGGTTTTACTGTAATACTTAAACTATCTGCAACGTAAGTGATATTGTAATTTGAACCAAGTGATAAGTCGTTTTTATTGATGATATATTTACCAATGTTTTCTCCTGCTGCTCTTGCGAGTGTTCCTGTAAATGCATCAGTTCCGATCAGTGCTGGAGCATAAGTATAAGTTAAGGTTGGATCAACTTCTCCATACACTTTTGTTTTTGCTTGTGCGGTAACAGTGATTGCTTTAGCAGTGATGCTTAAACTATCTGCAACATAAGTAATCGTGTAGTTACTATTAATCGCAAGTGTGTTTTTATTGATGATATACTTGCCAATGTTCTCTCCTACTACTCTCGATAAATTTCCTGTGAATACATCTGTTCCGATTAAAGTTGGAGTGTACGTATACGTTAAGATTGGATCAACTTCTCCATACACTTTTGTTTTTGGGTGTGCGGTAACCGTAATTGTTTTGGCTGTGATGCTTAAACTATCTGCTACATAAGTAATGTTATAATTTGAACCGAGTGATAAATTATTCTTATTGATAACATACTTACCAATATTTTCTCCTACTGCTCTAGAAAGTGAACCTGTAAATGCATCCGCTCCAATTAATGCTGGAGTGTATGTATATGTAAATGATGGATCAACTTCTCCATACACTTTTGTTTTTGCTTGTGCAGTAACCGTGATTGTTTTAGTAGTGATGCTTAAACTATCTTCAACATAAGTGATGGCATAATTTGAGCCTAGTGACAAGTTGTTTTTAGTAATAACATACTTACCAATGTTTTCTCCTGATGCTCTAGCGAGTGTTCCTGTAAAGGCATCTGCTCCAATTAAGGCTGGTGAATACGAATAAGTAAATGATGGATCTGATTCTCCATACACTTTTGTTTTTGCTTGCGCAGTAACCGTAATGGTTTTGGCTGTGATTGCTAAACTATCTGCAACATAAGTAATGTTATAATTTGAGCCAAGTGATAAATTATTCTTATTAATTACATACTTTCCAATATTCTCGCCTGTTGCTCTCGATAAACTTCCAGTAAAGGCGTCTGCACCAATTAAAGTTGGTGAATACGAATAAGTAAATGATGGATCTGTTTCTCCGTATACCTTTGTTTTTGCTTGCGCGGTAACTGTGATTGTTTTAGCAGTAATGCTTAAACTATCTGCAACGTAAGTAATCGTGTAGTTGCTTGATAATGCAAGGGTGTTTTTTGTAATCTCATACTTACCAATATTTTCTCCCGTAGCTCTAGCCAGTGTTCCAGTAAATGCATCTGCTCCAATTAAGGCTGGTGAATAGGTATACGTTAACGTTGGGTCTGATTCTCCATATACTTTTGTTTTGGATTGCGCTGTAACCGTGATTGTTTTGGCTGTGATTGCTAAACTATCTGTAACATAAGTAATCGTGTAGTTACTTGATAATGCAAGGGTGTTTTTTGTAATCTCATACTTACCAATATTCTCGCCTGCTGCTCTACTTAAAGTACCCGTAAAAACATCTGTTCCAATTAAAGCTGGAGTATACGTATAAGTTAAGGTAGGATCAACTTCTCCATATACTTTTGCTTTTGCTTGTGCAGTTATGGTGATTGTTTTCGCAGTGATTGCTAAACTATCTGGCACATAAGTAATGTTATAATTTGAGCCAAGAGATAAATTATTTTTATTGATAACATACTTACCAATATTCTCGCCTACTGCTCTAGAAAGTGAACCAGTAAATGCATCTGCTCCAATTAAAGCTGGCGAATAAGTATACGTTAACGATGGGTCTGATTCTCCATATACTTTTGTTTTTGCTTGTGCTGTAACCGTGATAGGTTTAGCAGTGATTGCTAAACTATCTGCAACATAAGTAATCGTGTAGTTACTATTAATCGCAAGTGTGTTTTTATTGATAACATACTTACCAATATTTTCTCCTGCTGCTCTAGCGAGTGTTCCTGTAAAGGCATCGGCTCCAATTAAGGCTGGTGAATACGAATAAGTAAATGATGGATCTGTTTCTCCGTATACTTTTATTTTTGCTTGCGCAGTAACGGTGATTGATTTAGCAGTGATTGCTAAACTATCTGCCACATAAGTGATGTTGTAATTTGATCCGAGTGATAAAGAATTTTTATTGATAACATACTTACCAATATTCTCTCCTGTTGCTCTTGCGAGTGCTCCTGTAAAGGCATCTGCTCCAATTAAGGCTGGTGAATACGAATAAGTAAATGATGGATCAGATTCTCCATACACTTTTGTTTTTGCTTGCGCTGTAACGGTGATTGTTTTGGCTGTGATTGCTAAACTATCTGCAACGTAAGTAATGTTATAATTTGATCCAAGTGATAAGTCGTTTTTATTGATGATATATTTACCAATGTTTTCTCCTGTTGCTCTTGCAAGTGATCCTGTGAAAGCGTCTGCTCCAATTAGGGCTGGTGAATAGGTATACGTTAATGATGGATCTGTTTCTCCATATACTTTTGTTTTTGCTTGCGCAGTAACCGTAATGGTTTTGGCTGTAATTGCTAAACTATCTGCAACGTAAGTAATGTTGTAATTTGAACCGAGTGATAAAGT
>CALRIM020000174.1:0-6406 GCA_943360385.1 Rhizobium sp. Q54
GAAATAATACACTTCAGTATAAGTACAGAATTAAAGGTGAGGATGAAAGGTGGAATGAAATTAATGCAGATCGCATTGAGTTTTACAATCTTAATCCTAATAAGTATACGGTTGAAATTTCAGCAAAAAAATACAATAGTAATTGGAGTAAACCGATAAGTTATTCATTTGTAGTTTTACCATTATGGTATCAAAGTTTATGGTTTAAAATAATTGTAGCCCTCATAATATTTGGAATATTTTATTCTTGGATTTATCGATTTCGTAAGAAAGAAAAAGAAAAGACTGAACAAAATAGAAGAATTTCTGAATTAAAAAATAATGTTCTTGCAAGTCAAATGAATCCTCATTTTGTTTTTAATACTCTAAATTCACTTCAATCGTTGGTTTTGCAACATAAAGCAGATGAGGCTAATTACTATATTTCTAAGTTTTCTAAGTTGATGAGGTCCATCATGATTTATTCTGAAATTCAGATTATTACCTTAGCAAAGGAATTGGAATTTTTAGGATTATACATGGAACTAGAACAATTGCGTTTTGAGGAAAAATTTGAATATGATATTTTTATAGACAACAACTGTGAACCAGAATTAATCGAAATTCCCTCCTTAATTATTCAGCCATTTGTAGAAAATGCAATAAAATATGGGTTAGGTATTTTAAATGAAAAAGGTAGAGTTGAGATTTCTTTTAAAAGGGAAGAGAACTACTTAGTGGTAAAAATAATTGACAATGGTTTGGGTAGAGCAATAGTAGCACAAAAGCAATCAGAATCTATTAAAGAGTACGAATCTAAAGGCATAAACTATACAAAAGAAAGATTATATTTGATTGCTGGAGAAAAGGCAAAAAAAGAGATGATTAATATTTCAGACAAGTGTGAAAATGGTAAGGTTGTTGGTACTATTGTTGAACTAGTTATACCCATGCTAAATGAATAAAATAAATGTTGTAATAATTGACGACGAACCCAAAAGTATTAGTACACTAAAAATCCTCTTTCATAAATATTGTGAAGATGTAAATATACTTCAAACAGCAGATTCAATTAGCAATGGAATAAAAGTAATAGAAACTTTTGAAAATGAAATAGATATTCTATTCTTGGATATTCATTTGTCGGATGGCGATGGGTTTTCCTTATTAGAAAAGCTAGGAAAAATTAATTTTAAAATCATATTCACCACTGCTTATAATCAATATGCATTAAAAGCAATTAAATTTTCGGCTCTCGATTATTTGTTGAAACCCATAGATACTTCTGAACTTATAGAATCTATAGAGAAGTATAAAAATGCTGGATTTAACAAGAATCATAATATTGAGATTGAAAGTTTCAAACACGCTTTGAAACACAAATCCTTATTCGATAAATTAGCTGTACCTACAATGAAGGAAATTGTATTTATAGATTTATCTAAAATACAATATTTGCAAAGCGATAATAATTATACTACTATAGTTTTAGATGATAAACAAGAATTTATTTCATCTAAAAATATTGGATATTATGAAGAAATTCTTGTTTCAAATAATTTCTATAGAATACATAACTCTTATCTGGTAAACCTCCTTAAGGTTGTTCGTTACTTGCGAGGGAAAAATGGCATGATAGAATTGGATGGAGGTGCTACACTCGAAGTTTCTGCCAGACGGAAAGAAGAATTGTTTAAGATTTTAAATTTTAATGGTTAGTATTAATTACTATTTCCATTTTTTTTCTCATAGTGTATGGTTATTTGTATAGAATAAAATATTCCTATTTTTTCTCCATTTTCAAATTCTAATTACATCTTCACTAATTCTCATTTAACCAATTCATACTCTCATTATGTATAGAGTTTTTGTTTTAATGGAATAACTATTGAATGTTTAATTTTTGAGCAATAATTATAATTCTTGAAAGTGATTATAACTCCTTAGTAAAAAATTAAACTTAATAAAGAATTACATATGAACAATTTTAAGAGAATAATTGGATTTCTATTTATTATAGTAATAATAGCAATCAATGTCAATGCCCAAAATCAATTAAAAAGATGGTATATTTCTGGAAGTGAAATAAATATGACTTCATCTCCAATAGCAATTACCAAATCGATTGGAGGGAGTACTACAGGAGTCAATGGTCCACAAAATGGTATTTATGATGAAAAGGGTGATGTTCAATTTTACATTAATGGCGGAGTAATTTATAACAGGAATAATGTATTAGAAGGATCAATTCCTACGTATACCAAGAATATTGGATATGAGAAATCTGACATCTCCATAGTACCATTTATGGATAATAATGCCTGCCGAAGTAAGTATTATGTTTTTTATAGTAATGCATTTGAATTAAATAATACCTTAAATGTAGGGTTGTACGGAAAGAGTGTAGAAGTTGATAGAATTACTGGTAGTTTAACCATTCAGAATTTAAATAATAATAATCCATTTTCAACTTTTTCAGATCCAACAGGTTCTTTGTTAAATCAAGGAGTATATGCATTAACATCTATGGCGGTAAGTAATGTTAAAAATGGGGTTCGTTATCTTTATTGGATTGCCGGATATAATTCAAATTTAGTAACCACACTTACTAACTATGCTGGTAAAGTTGCAAAAATAACCATATCTGCCCCAACAGTAACTAACACAATGGGTATTGGTACTTCTACAAATTTAAGTATACCTAGTTCTGTAAAATGTTACGCTTCAGCTGATCTTGAACTTAATGATGATGGAACCAAGTTAGCATGGGGATGTAGTCGTGTTCAAACTGGTAATAAAGGTGAATTTTATATATTAAATTTGAATACTACTGGAGATTATGTTAGTTTTTCTACTTTTTCTTCAACAGTTGCGGGAACATCTGTGGGAATGAGAGGAGTTGAATTTTCGGCAAATGGCAATAGTTTGTATTTTACAACTGGCGATAACACTAATTTAAATGGAGGAGTATTTGTTTATAACTTTTCGAGCAATCTTCAAACTATTATACCTGCTTCTAGATTGTATGCAATTTCCCAAATTGAAAAAGGCGCAAATGGGTTAATTTATATAGCGAATGTTAATTCAATTGCAAGTATTAATCCATCAACTAATGTAATTTCTGGAACAGCACTATCTATTTCTCCCCCTAAATATCCTGGGGGATATTTATTACCAGACCAAATAGATGGATGTAATTATGATTTAGAGATGCATCCTTTAGTTGTTTATGACCAAAATACTTTTAATGCATCTGGAGTATCAACTTGGACAAATTCAAGTAATCCGATAAATACAAGTGGGAATCCAATTAGAATAAAAAATGTTTTAAGATTTACTGGGGGGGCTGGCACCAATATTACAATTAGTGGAATGACATTTGAATTTGGGGAAAATGCAAAACTAATTTTAGATCCTGGAGTAAAATTAAATTTGTATAATACCACCTTGAAATCAATTAATTGTAATGTAATGTGGGATGGGATTGAGGTTTCTGATAATGCAGTATTAACGAGTAATTCAACAGTTAATCAAAATAAAGTTGGGTCTTTTATTTTAGATGCCCATGTAGGTATTTCCACAAATAGCAACAAAACGGTATCTCATTCTAGTATAAAATTAGATATAAAAAATACCGAATTTGATCGAAATCACCAGCATATCTTTTTAATAAATTCTAGGGATGCACTGATTAGTATAACAAATAATAGATTTTTACATTCATTACCTTTAAAAGACCAAACTGGTTTGTGGGGATTTAAAGATCCGTCATCATTTTTATATTTTGGTAAAAATAGCATAGATGTTTGGAACTATTTAGCTTTTTACCCACCAACAAAAACCAACATAACTAATAATATTTTCTTTAAAGGTTATAGAGGAATTAATTCTTACAGGGCTTCTTTTATTGCTCAGAATAATTCTTTTCAGAATATGAATATTACTAAGGGTATTGGTATTTACGTTAATATGGTTAATGCTGCAACCAAAAATAGTTCAAATTTTGTATTGAAAGCAAATATTATAGCATCAGGGAATCAGTTTTCAAATGTTCATAGTGCATTCTACGAATATTTTGGCGAAACTAACTTAGTTTTTAATCAAAACAATGTTTATAATACCAATACTTCTGCAGTATATTTTGGTAATAATAAAAACTATTCAATTATTATTAGAGAGAATAACTTTAGGAATTGCAAAGATAACGCTATACAATTAGTTGATAATGCTGGTGCTCAAAATGGGAACCAAACGGAAATTGATATTAATAAAAATAGTATAGAATCACAATTACAGTCAACAGGAATTTCAATTTCAGAATCTGCAAAGACTTCTCAAGCAAGTTACTTTAAATTAAACGTTTCAGATAATACTATGAGTAATATTGCATTTGGAATTAAAATGTATAATGTAGTAGGATATCAAGATAATAGAGCCCAACCTAATGGAGGAGGGACAAGCGACTTAAACGGAAATACAATTGGTTTTTATGCTACTAAAACTCGTCTGAAGAGTGATTATAACATGGGTATTTCACTTGTTAATTGCAAAGGATTGCGTGTATTGGCAAATAATATTAGTACAACAGTGAATAATACTTGGAGAAATTGTGGAATTGAATGTAATAATACTACTAATACACTAGTAAGAGAGAATATTGTAAAAGCAGGAAGAGGTGTAAGTGGAATTGAAAATGGTTTAGGGAATAATTTTGTTTGTAACATATTTAATCAAAACGTTAATGGTATTTCATTAGGTGATTATAAATTTAGGATACCTAAAGAGGTTCATGGTGTTTTGGGAGTTGAATCTAGGGATAACACGTTTAACAGTTCAATTGATAAAGATATTGAACTTTATCTTTGGCATATAGATCCAACCTTACCAAACAATTTAAGAATGAATATTGATAATAACCAATGGGTTATTCTTCCAAAAGATCCATCATTAATTATTTATCCTGATCCAAATGTTATGTTTAAGGCAAGTTTAAGCAAACCCCATATTGATTATATCAAAGCCAATATTGGGAAAGAACGTACTGTTTGTGATAATGGGGAGGCCTCTTTTGTACCTACATCTATTATTAGCCCAAATTCTGAAAATAATTTTGACCCTTTTTATTTATGGCAATTACAATATGATTATGAAAAGTATTTAAAAACCCAAGGACAATCAAAAAATACATTCTTAAGTAATCTAATAGATATTGAAGATTTAGTTTTAAATAATTCATATTCTCAAGCTATTTCCCTGTTACCTAATCTTCAAGTTCAAAATAATTTCGAGAAGAATATTAGAGAATTTTATCAGCTCTATCTGGATGTGCTTTTAAATGATAATCGCTCATTAACTTCAACTGAAATAAATGATATGTCTATAATAGCTAATGGAAATACATTTTCTACTGGGCCAGCTGTATTAGAATCAAGAAATTTTTTATGGAATAAAGAAGGATTAGAATTTTCAAATGATTTGGATCGTACTTTGCCTATTGTATTTAATATTAATTATAGTGGTTGTTATGATTATCTTCCAAATAATATTGAGGTTCTGTTGGTAGACAATAATGGTAGTACTTACCCAAATATTCCAATTAGTATTGAAAATAATGGAAGGGTTCATCTTTCAGGTTTTGAAATCGATAAATTAAATCCTTCACTTACTTATTCATTTTTGATAAATTATCCTCATAGTCCAATTGGTTTTTATACAATCGAAGATTGGCAGAATTTACCTTTAGTTATTACTGAATTTTGTCAAGCAATTGGTAAAAGTACAAATGTAGAAACTAAATCAAATTTGAAAGAGGAGTTAATGTATTCTTATCCTAATCCTTTAAACGATAAATTGTATCTATCTATTAATGATGAAAGCGTTAAAAATGTAGAAATTGTTGATATGTATGGAAGAGTTATATTTTCTATGGAAGTGAAAGATTCAAAGAATAATATCGAAATTAATTGTAAAGAATGGAGTAGTGGAACATATTTTGTTAGAATTTACAACGCTAATAAAGCTTTAAAAACTCAAAAAATAATTAAAATGTAAAATAAACATAGTTAATTATTGTATGTAGATCGTTTTAGTTTAATTTAATAGGTTAGTTAGGAAGTAAGGAAAGAGTGTGATTTCATCACCTCTTTCCTCTTCTTTTAAAAATGAAGGGGTGAATTAGTATGAAAAAGCTTTGGTTATTAATTATTGTTTGTTTGTGTTGCGAGTTTTCAATGGCACAATATAATTTAGAATTTAAAAGCAATCTTGCAATTGGTAATAATACATATTCAGGTATTTGGGGGTATAGTAAAGGTGTAAAAGAGTATGCATTATTAGGTTGTGCAGGTTCAAGCACATTAAATGATGCATGTGCAATAATTGATGTAACGAATCCAACACAACCTATTACTTTGTTTAAAATTCCTGG
>CALRIM020000175.1:0-6341 GCA_943360385.1 Rhizobium sp. Q54
GTACCATCCATATTCTCGATCAAATTATTGATGCTGGTGTGAGTGTGCTTAAAATTGAAGGCAGAAGTAAAGGTGCCGAATTTGTACATACCACCACCCTTTGCTATAAAGAAGCGGTTGAAGCTATTGCAAATAATACCTATACCGAAGATAAAATTGATGCATGGCAAAAACAATTGGATGGCGTGTATAATCGTGGGTTTTGGGAAGGTTATTACATGGGCAGAAAATTAGGAGAATGGACTACAACTCCAGGTTCTATTGCTACCGAAAAGAAAGTGTTTTTGGGCAAAGGCAGTAGGTATTATCCTAAAATACAAGTGGCCGAATTTATAATAGAAACAGGCAACCTGGCTGTGGGCGATACCATTATGATTACAGGAAACGATATTGGTATGCACAAAGAAACCTTAACCCAATTAATGGTTAATGGTAAAGTAGCTAGTTCTGCACAAAAGGGACAATTAATTACACTTCCCTTTTCTCACAAAATTGGCTCGAACGATAAATTGTATAAAGTTGTAGAAAATACCAATGCCTAAAATTATTCATTACAGAACCAAATGCATTGGTTGTGGTATTTGTTTCGAAATTCAACCCGATGTTTGGCGCATGTCTACCAAAGATGGAAAGGCTACTTTGGTGAACGCTATCCAGAAAAAAGAAATTTACCAACTAGAGGAAAACGCTAATAATACAAGGGGTTTACAAGAAGTTATAGATGCTTGCCCCGTAAAAATAATTAGCGTAGTGTAGTTATTAGTTTGTTATTACCGCTTTGCCTTTGTTAATTTCTTGCGCTAATTGTTGAATTGTTTTCGACTCAAACAATCCGATTAGTTCCACTTTTATTTTTTTATATTGATGGTGCATTGGGCAAGGATCTACCTCCGAACATTTCTTCAATCCTAATACACACTTATCTATAATATCTCGCTCTCCCATTTTTAACAGAATAGAAATTACAGGCAGTTTTTTTGCTTTTTCGCTTATGTAAAATCCTCCATTAGGTCCGCGTACAGAGCTTATGAGCGTATTTCCCTTGCTTAATACTTGCAATATTTTTGCTGTAAAAGCTTGAGGTGCATCTATGGCACTTGCAATTTCTACAATGCTCAACTTTTGCTCCTCTGAACTTTTTTGCGCAATGTATATGGTTGCCCTTAGTGCATATTCCGTGGTTTTAGAAAACATCTTTCGAATTTATATTGGGGTGTTATCGGACTTTAAATTAGTAAGAATAGTATAGATAATGATAAAAAATCCAACAATCATAAAAAATCCTGAAATGGTAAATACAATAAAGTAAGGTCTCAAATTACTCATCATTTCACTAAATGGTATTTGATTAGTACTCATTTGCCATTGGGCTTTTAGAATACCTGCGACTATTAAACTCAACCAAAAAATAAACAAGGAAACATTTAAGAGAATCATTCCTGCATTCAATATTTTAGAAGAAGACACTGTTTTTTTCTTCCATAAAATATCCACTACAAAAGCAAGCAATAACATGGAATTAATACCTATGGTAGTGCCCATGGTATGAGCTACGGTAATGTGTGTACCATGTGTAAATACATTAATGCCAGGGATGGACATTAAAATGGCCAATGCTAAATTTAAAAACACCCAAACATCTGCATACATAATAAATCGGAAAGGCAGTATATGGTAGTGTTTACGAGCATCGGATACGGTTGATTTCCATTTCCAAATTATTCTTCCAATAATGTACAACTCTGTCATGCTTACTACATAACTTATGTGTTTTACATAGGCATGCGTAGGTAATGTATAAATATGGTGCCCCCAATTAAACATCAAATTAAATAAACTTGTGAAGTACAAAAGGAAAGCAATTTTTGCAAAAGAATAGGTAGAATTTCCACTAATTTTTTCCATCAAAAAAATACTACTTCCGTATATCAACATATTCCATGCACCCACCATAGAACCATACGATTTCCATTGTATGGTCATGTCGTTTATTACATTATTTCTGAAATAAGGAAAGACCCATAAATACGATTCTATAAACGTGAACAAGAAAAAAGTCAGTCCAGTTAACCACATCCAAACGTACACAGGCTGGTGCTTTAATGACTTTTGTACTTTAAAGAAATTGATGATAAACAATATCCATGCAGAAGCAATTGGAATGGCAAATAAGGGATGAAACTCCCAATACTCTCTCCCACCAAAAATGCCAAAGAAGTACGAAATAAGAATAGACAAAATGGATGCAAGAAAAATGCAAAACTGCAGCTTCAATAAAAATGTATTTGCAATTTCTTTTTTGTTGTATTGTTGAACATACGAAAGCACAGCACCCATGGCTGCCATAATTATCCAAAATATTACTCCAGAAACATGTAAGGGACGAATTTTTTCGAACGAAATAGAATCCTTCAAGAGCCCCGGAAAAATATACTGAAAGGCTCCAATTAGTCCGAAAACAACCCCAAAAGCTAACAAAAGCAGCGCAATTTTCAGGAAAAGTTTAGCAGTAGAAATAGAATTATTGTTCAATGGTTCCATCGGCATTTATGGTAAATGTTTTAGGGTCGGACTTACCCGTTTGATCTATATTTTTTAAATATTCTACGAGGTCTGCTCGTTGTTGTTCGGAAAGATGAAAGTTGGGCATAATGTTAGTGCCACTCATTAAAAAAGCATTGATAATATCCTCGCCTCTTTTAGAATATTCGTTGGTAAGATCTGGGCCTAAAAAACCACCCAAGCCATAAATCTGGTGACAAGAAGTGCAATTATATTGCTGCCATACCATTTTACCATTCTCAGCAGCAGAAACAGTACTTGGAGTTGGAATAGGCTGTTGGATATATAAAAAAGACGAATAGCTTATAAACAGTGTAAGCAATACTCCAAATAAGAGCAGTTTATACTTATCGTTCATGGTAAATAAAGCAATTAATAATAAAAGACAAATTTATCTTTTATTATTATATTTGCAGTATAAAATTGAAATAAAATTTGGCAACTAATGGAAACAATAATTAAGAAGAAAACCTCCATAGAATCTAATACCACAAAAACAGAGGTAGTTTGCCCAAATGACACCAATCCGATGGGAATATTACAAGGAGGACGACTTGTAGAATGGATGGACATTGCCGCTGCAGTTTGTGCCCAAACGCATGCTGAGAAAATTTGTGTAACTGCATCTATTAACCATGTAGACTTTGTTCAATCGGCCATGGTTGGAGATATTATTACCATAAATGCAAAAATAACAAGGGCATTTAAAAGCTCCATGGAAATACTGGTAAAGGCGTATGCCCGTAAGGTACTAGAGGGGGAGCACTATTTAATTAGTGAGGCCTATTTTACGTTTGTTGCACTTAATAAAATTGGAGAATCTACTATGGTAAATCAATTTGTGCCCACCACTCCTGAAGAGGAATTAGAATTTGAAGCAGCACTTGGAAGGAAAAATAGAGTTAAGTAATCTTTATTTGGAGGTGGGACGTGGGACATGGGACTTGAGACATGGGACAAAAAAATTACAAGTTACGAATTACGAGATACGAGATACGAGAAATGGATAAACGAATTAATGAATTTATAAAAGAGCAATCGTGCATAAGCATTAGCTGTGTAGATGATGCTTCGAAACCACATGTATTTACATGCTTTTACACCTTTAATGCAGAATTAGGATATCTATATTTTAAATCGAATGAAGAAACTTTGCATGCCAAAATTTTACAGAAAAACGCATCCATTGCAGGAAGTATTTTACCCAACAAATTAAATGCATTGAAAATAAAAGGAATCCAATTAGAAGGAGATTATGTAAATTCTGAAGAAGAAAATGCTATCGGGAAAAAGTTATACTATCAACAACATCCTTATGCTTTAGCTACTTCTGGTAGAATTTGGTGCATCAAAATAAATCAAATAAAAATGACTGATAATACATTGATGTTTGGGGAGAAGATATATTGGGAAAGAGGGTAATTTGAACAATGAGTTAATTTGGACGATTTGAACAATGAGTTAATTTGGACAATGATTGGACTTTTGTAATATTAAGGTAATATTACTATTCTATTAAGAATATTATAGTTTTAAAGTTATATTAATGGTACATTAGTATAACTCTATTAAACTAATGAAATCTGGGAATAAAATTCGGTTCGACCTTGGGTCGAAAAATAATGCTACACTAGAGCGTTATGGAATTTTGATGCAAGCTAGCTCAGAATGCACCTGCGATTTCAATATGAAAACAGATGAACTTTATTTAAGTGAGTCTTTTTCTACCGTATTTGGTCTATCACCAATTACCCTCAAAGAAAATAAGGATTTTTTAGTTTCTCGGATTCATCCAGACGATGTGGAGAGGGTGCAAATAGAGTACAAAAATGCCTTACAAAACCATTCCGGTGTAAATTTCAATGTAGAATATAGATTATTAAAAGGAGACGGTGATTACGCATATGTACAAAGCAAAGTAATTCCATTAAGAGATGAAAACAATGAGACCTATCGATTAATAAACGTTATTAAGGATATTACCTCGGACTATTTTTACCAGCAAATAGAATCGATTGAGCGAGAGATTATGGTGTTAAGTATGCAAGAAAATGCAAACTTAACACAAATAGTAACCGAGTATTTGTTGAAGCTGGAACATCTGTTTCCGAACATGAAAGCTTCTGTATTAAAAATAAAAAATAATACAATAGAGAATTTATCGTCGCCCTCTCTCCCACTTGATTATATAAACCGCATTAATGGCTTATCCATTGGATTAAATAGAGGATCTTGTGGGACAGCTGCGTTTACAAAAGAGATGGTAATTGTGGAGGATGTACAAACAGATGAACGATGGATTGATTTTAGAGATTTAGCGAAACAATTTAAGATTGCAGCTTGTTGGTCGCAACCCATTTTTAATACTCAAAATGAAGTGGTAGCAACCTTTGCCAATTACTATTCCGAAAAGAGGGTTCCCAATAAATGGGAATCGTATGCCATAGATCGATCGCAGAAATTATTATCACTGATACTTTCTAGATTTGAAAATATCGATAGAATTCAAAGTAGCAATGATAAGTTTAACTTTGTAAGTAAATTAACTAACGATGCTATTTATGAGTGGGATATTATAAATAAAGAAATTATTTGGGGAGATGGATTTGAACGAATTTTCGGACATAAATTACATCCCTCGTTAAAACATTCTGCTTCGCAATGGAATTCATTAATACACCCTTTAGACTTTCAGAAAACTCAAAATCACTTAGATGAGTTCTTAGCTAATAAAGATGCCTATCATTGGGATTCAGAATACAAATTCTTAAAATCAGATAATACGTATGCATATGTAAGAGAGTTAGGGCAAGTAGTAAGAGATAAAAATGGAATAGCTACAAAGATGTATGGTTTATTGAGAGATATTTCCATATCAGTGTTATCGAACATCCAAAAACAATTGGAAAACGAGATATCGGTTGCCTTTAAAGAACGAACCTCACTTGCAGAATCCTTAACCCAATTATTAAATTCCTTGCTTAAATTTTCGGGATTTGATACTGCAGAAATATGGCTCTTTGCGAAAGATAAGCAACATGTAAATTTGGTATCTAAATTAGCGATTTGCGGAAATGCGAATCAATACTTCGAGTTAAGTAAAGATATAAACCGAGTTAAATTAGGCGAGGGATTACCAGGATTGATACTACAGAATAAGGTTAACATTATTTGGAATGATGTATTGAGCAATCCCTCCTTTTTAAGAAAAGAATCTGCATTAAAATCTAATTTAATAGCTGCTGCGGGAATGCCTATAAAATACAAGTTTAATGAGGTGGGTGTAATCATGTTTTGTCATTCAAAACAGATAGATTCAAATGATCATCATTTAAAAATAATTGAAGGGTTAACCGAATTTATTGGCGCAGAAATTATTAGAAAGCAACAAGAAGAAGAAATGTTGTTGCTCTTTGAAAGCTCACCGGATATTTTAGCGGTGGTTTCTGCTAATGGACATTTTACCAAAGTGAACCCAGCGTTTTGTAATTTATTGGGTTACACAGCGGATGAAATTACAAGTACACCGTTTGAAAAATTCATTCATCCAGACGATTTAAAAGATACAAACAAAGTTTACCATGAATCTATCTCTGGAGGGAAGAGTGCAGAAAATTTCATTAATAGATATCGAACAAAATCTGGTAATTATGTTTGGATTTCCTGGAGCTCCTCTAATTTATTTGGGGATGAAGGATATGCATTTGCGTACGGAAGAAATATCACCAACATGATAGAACTTCAACGATTATTAGATTCGGCAACGAATTTATCTAAGG
>CALRIM020000176.1:0-6317 GCA_943360385.1 Rhizobium sp. Q54
TTCCATTGAGTTTTGTTTCCGCGAATAATTTCTCGTACATCTGCGAGTTCCAATGTTGTATCTACATTTGCCTTATTCACAATTAATGCAATTGCATCTGTTGCTATTTTATTAGTACGTGGTGTTATTTTTAATTTTTCGAATTGTGCTAGTTCATCCTTATTTAATTCTCTTGGAAGAACTATTAATTGAACGCTATCACTTAAAAATAAATTTACAATATCCGATTCTGGTAAATATGCAATCTGTACATCTGCTTTTGGATAAATGGTTTCAAACACTTGCTCTTGTGAGTCTATAATTGGCATAAGTGTTTCATCGGCTGCAATTTTCACATCGCCAGAAGTGGTTGTGTTTAAAACCTTTCCATTCTTATCGTGTTCGGTACAAGCGAATATGCTACCAAAAATGATTACTAGTAAAATCGAATACTTAAATTTCATTTCGCGATTTGTATTTTAGAATCGAACGATATAAACGAAAAAAGGAATAGACAATGAAAACACTGCCTATTCCAATTTTTATATTTTTTGAATAGTCTGCAAGTAACGTTGGGATAAAAATAAGTGCAATTCCGCAAGCTGCGTAAATTACCCCCATTAAAATTCCAAAAACAAACAGAACATTTTCTTTAGCATTCACTTCAATAATTATTACATTAACTTGAAGTTCACGGGTACGTTATATTGCACACGAACTGGTCGGCCATTTTGTTTACCAGGCGTCCATTTCGGTTGTGATTTAACAACTCGTTTTGCTTCTTCGTCGCAACCTCCACCAATTCCTCTTTTTACTTCAACATTCGAAATACTTCCGTCTTTTTCTACAATAAAACTTACGAACACTCTTCCTTCTATGTTATTTTCACGAGCAATTGCTGGATATTTTGTGTTTTTTTGAATATATGCCATTAACGCAGCTTCTCCTCCAGGAAACTCTGGATTTTGTTCCACTGCTAAAAATACTTGTTCCTCACCAATTACATCACCAGTTCCATCCTCTAATCCACTTAAATCTACATCTGCATTAGGATCTCCCTCTACTGTTTTTGCCCCTGCATCCACTTCCTGCAATTTGTCTTGTGTTGGAGGTGGTTCATCAGGCACTTCCGCATCTGGCTTAATCTCTGGTGGAGTAAACTTAATCGTCGACTTCAACGGAGGTGGCGGAGGTGGAGGTGGCGTTGCAGGTTGAGTTTTGTCCACCGGTGGTGGTTCCTCAAGGTCGGTTGTATTGTTAACCAATACTACCTTTTCTTCTGGAATTGCATCAGAAATTAATTTGATAATCAACGGTGCGCTTACAGCTAATGTAAAGAGCACTATTGAAAGAACAATTCCTAAGAACGCATTTCTAGGATATAGGCGTCGGATTTCGTATGCCCCGTATTCTTGGTTTCTACCCTTGAATACCAGGTCGATCCATTTACCATCGTATAAATCTATTTTACCTGCCATGTTCTAAATTACTATTTTGACTATAAAGGAGTATTTTTTAACATTTCTACTTCCATTGGTGTAATATCTACAATCGCATAACGTCCAATGTTACAAATGTTCATTTCGTCCAGTATGTCTACTAAATTTTTATACTTAGAGTCGTCGTTTGCCTTTATAACTACAATTAATCCATCCTTAAATGCTTTAATCGCAGCAACTTTATCTCTAAATTCTGCTTCTTTTATTTTGTTGGATTGTAATTGCTCCTTGTAAATTGCAATAGAATCTACACGATCATTACGCATGCGGTTCTCTTTCAAAAGTGTTGCACGAATTCCGCCTTTACCAAAGTTTGTAACTAATGGTGTGCCTGGTACTCCTGTTTTGTCATCAACAAAATAGTAAACTATTTTATTGTCTTTTGTTAGAAGAATAGTCATCGCCTGAGAAGCCTTGATTTTAGTCTTTTCTTCTTCAGTCAAATCCTTATCCTTTACCGGCATGTTTATCTCCATGGTTTGTGGCTTATTCATCGATGTTGTTAACATGAAGAACGTAATTAAAAGGAAGCCTAAATCCACCATTGGTGTAAAGTCAACTCGCGTTGATAACTTCTTACCCCTGGCTTTCTTGCCTTTTTTACCGCCACCCCCTCCGGTGTCTATATCTGCCATATCTTATCTAATTTATATTAGAAAATATTTTAAAAAAATTATTTGTCAGCTTTTTCTAAGCTTGTTATAAAGTTGAAACGGTTAACTTTTTTATCTTGTAGTGTAGAAATTACTTGTTTCACTACTGGATAACCAGCTTCGCCATCGCCTTTTACAGCAACACGTAAGTCTTTGTTTGTATAACGCGCTTGCAAAATCCAATCAGCTAATTCATTATTTAAAGAATCAGATGGAATTCCTTCTTGCTTAAAGTTTTTACGCTTCTCTGCATCTAAGTCTAAGTAAGAACCAAGTTGTTTTATAGACACTCCGAAAGAACTCAATAGAGAGAATGCTTTCTTTTGTTCATCTGTAAATGTCAACTTATATTTCTCGCCCATTTTTTCTAGTAGTGTGATTCTGTTTTGATCACCATCCATCGAAAAATAAACTTTTGAATCCTTATCAATCGTTAATAATAAAATATCTGTCTCAGGAAGCTTTATCTCAGAGATTGATGATGGTGTAGTCACCGTCACTGGTTCATCTGGTTTAAACTTAGTCGCCAACATAAAGAACGTAAGTAGCAAGAAGGCTACGTCGGTCATCGCCGTCATATCTACTACTGTACTCTTACGAGGTATCTTTACTTTCGACATTATGTTGAGTTTAAATATTTAGTATTAAAATCTTATTTGTGTTTTGCAGCAAACGTTTGAACAATGCTATAACCAGCTTCGTCGATTGCATAAGTAATTGCATCGATTTTACTTGTAAACACGTTGTACATAATAGTTGCTAATGCAGAGTTACCAATACCCAAAGCTGTGTTGATTAAGGCTTCAGAGATACCGTTTGCTAACGCTACCGAGTCAGGTGAACCTGCTGATGCTAATGCCGCAAACGCACGAATCATACCTAATACCGTTCCCAAAAGAGCGATCAATGTAGATACAGAAGCCATCGTTGCAATAACAACTAAGTTTTTCTCTAAACCTGGTAATTCTAATGTTAACGACTCTTCTAATTCTTTTTGAATAGATACAATTTTGTGATCTAAATCTAAGTTAGTCGACAATTCCATTTCTTTGTATTTAACCAAAGTAGAACGCAATACATTAGCTACAGATCCTTTTTGTACATCACACTCTTTAATAGCAGCATCAACATTGTTGTTGTCTAAATGAGTTCTGATTTTACGAACAAACGCTTCTGCTCTTCCTTTACCTTGAGCTTTAGCAATTGTTAAAAACCTTTCGATAGAAAAAGTAATGTTCATCAATACTAACGATAAAAGAATCGGTACGATGAATCCACCTTTGTACACTAAACCTAACACTTGTCCTGCACCTTCTTGAATTGGGTGATTTGCTGGATCGCCACCTTCAAAGTTTGCTGGATTACCCATTACAAATTTGTAGATTAAGATTCCTACAACTATACACAATGGAATAGTGATTGATGCGAAGATGGAACTTAAACCATTCTTCTCTTCTTTTGCAGCAGTAGCTACTTTTGCCTCATTTGCCATTTTATAAATTTATTTGTTTTTAACTGTTTGATTAACGATAGTTCTCTTAATAAAATTGCCCTATACACAATATAGGGCTCACAAAATTATAATTTTTAAGCAATAAAAAAATTTTAAGGCGATTTATTAACACAAATTTAACTTTATGACAAACCGCTTACATTTCAAAATGCTAAACTTCTCATTTCTAACCTAGAATGGAAGATCACTCGCGTCTGTTTCCATGTTATCCATGTTGAAAACCGGGCTTTCTGGTGCTGGAGGCATCGATCCTGCAGCAACTTTATCGATTTTCCATGCTACAATATTGGTAATATAGTCTTTTTCGCCCGTTTTGCGTGTATATGGTTTACCAGATAAGTTAAACGCTACTTTTAGCTCATCGCCCATTTTGTGGTCATCTATTAACGAACATTTGTCTTGGTTTAATTGAAACTTAACATACTGTTGGTATCCTCTTTCTTCCGTTTCAATCACAAACTCTCTTTTTTTAAATTTATCAGTAATCTGTACTGTCTCAAATACATCTACTAATTTTCCTTGTACTTCTAATGCCATGTTGTTTAATAATAATTATAAGAATTCAAATATAATAATAGTATCGGGTATCGAGTATCGGGTATCGGGTATTTTTGAAAAAAGTTATGGAGTAATGGGTAGTTTTTGCAGAACATTAAGAGTGCAATATTTAGATATACCGTTCTAAAACAAAAAACAGCGGCTGTTGCCGCTGTTCTTCTCGATACCCAATACTCGATACCCGCTACTAGCAAAACGCTTAAGCGTTTTGAGTAGTTTTTGGTGCTGCAGCCAATATTTCTGCGCTTGCGCCTTCCGCATATTGCTCAAAATTCTTAATGAATTTACCAGCTAAATCGTTCGCTTTTGTATCGTATAATGCCTTATCAGTCCAAGTATTTCTTGGATTTAAAATCTCTGTTGGTACATCTGGACATGTTGTTGGCATTTGCAATCCAAATACTGGATGGGTTTCAAATGGTACTGTTTCTAGTTTTCCATTTAACGCTGCAGTAATCATTGCTCTTGTATAGCTAAGTTTCATACGGCTTCCAACACCATAAGCTCCGCCAGACCAGCCTGTGTTTACTAACCACACATTCACTTTACTTTCTTTCATTTTCTTACCCAACATTTCAGCATATTTTGCTGGATGTAGAGGTAAAAATACTTTTCCAAAGCATGCGGAGAATGTTGTTTGTGGTTCTGTAACCCCTGCTTCTGTACCTGCAACTTTAGCCGTGTAACCCGATATGAAATGATACATTGCTTGCCCTGCATCTAATTTAGATATCGGTGGCAAAACTCCGTATGCATCACATGTTAAAAAGAAAATATTTTTTGGTGTTCCTGCAATAGAAGGTTCTACTGCATTTTGGATATGGTTAATTGGATAAGCAACTCTTGTGTTTTCTGTTTTAGAAATATTAGTGAAGTCTACTGTGCTTGTTCCTTCATAACAAACAATGTTTTCTAACAGCGCACCAAATTTAATTGCATCCCAAATTTCTGGTTCTTTTTCTTTCGATAAATCAACGCATTTAGCATAACATCCGCCTTCTAAATTGAATACAGAGTTTTCTGCCCAACCGTGTTCATCGTCTCCAATTAATCCTCTGTTTGGATCTGCAGATAGTGTTGTTTTTCCTGTTCCAGATAAACCAAAGAAAATTGCAGTGTCTCCGTCTTTACCAATGTTTGCAGAGCAATGCATCGATAATACATTTTTGTCATGTGGTAAAACGTAATTTAATACTCCGAAAATTCCTTTTTTAATTTCACCTGTATATCCTGTTCCTCCAATTAAAATAATTTTTTTGGTGAAATTTAAAATCGCAAAATTATGCTGGCGAGTACCATCAATTTTGGGGTCTGCTTTAAAGCCTGGAGCATTGATGATTGTCCACTCTGGATTGAAATTTAAAATCTCATCTTTGGTAGGACGTAAAAATAAATTATTTGCGAAAATATTGTGATATGCTTGCTCTGTTACAACGCGAATGTTTGTACGATAAGCTGGATCTGCACAAGCATAAGAATCGCGAACGAAAACTTCTTTTCCTGATAAATATGCACAAACTCTATTGTAAAGTAAATCGAATTTCGTAGGATCAAATTTGATGTTTACATCTCCCCACCAAACTGAATTTTCGGTGATTTCATCACATACAATAAATCTATCTTTTGGAGATCTTCCTGTAAATTCACCAGTATCGGCTGCTAATGCACCAGAATCTACTAATGTACCCTCGCCACGAGTTATTGCTTCTTCTACAAGCTCCGCTGGAGTTAAATTCCAATATGCAGCTGCTACATTGGCTAATCCAAGGTCGGCAACAGTTGCTTTGGCCGACTTTAAACCAAATTCGTTAGTCATAAAATTATTTGCTTAGTATTAAATTTGTAATAGGGGCGCAATTTACGAAAAATTGATATTATTCGAATAAGAACTTAATAGTAAATATTATTATCCACCTGCTTTTTTAGCCTTAAAGCCTGCCTGAAGCAGTAATTGCAAAATTTTATCCCTAAAATCTCCTTGAATCATTATTTCACCATCTTTTACAGTACCCCCTACACCACACTTCGTTTTAAGTGTTTTTCCTAATGCCTGAAGATCTATTTCCTTTCCTTTAAAGCCTGTTATGAGTGTTACGGCCTTGCCTGCTCTTTGTT
>CALRIM020000177.1:0-6272 GCA_943360385.1 Rhizobium sp. Q54
TGATCCCTTGCACAGTTTTCGAAATAGTAAAATTCAATCTCGAATATAAAAACACTAAAGAGAAATCGGTATAGAATTGTAACCCAGTTTGAAAAGTTCCTGCGGTATCTTTGGTGTGAATAACAATTGGTAAGGTAGTACTTTCTCCAGGTGCAATACGCACACTATCAAAATTAAAATCTACCAAACTATTGGTGCTAATTCCATTGTAAACAAGCACCGATTTATTTCCATTATTTACAATTGGAAAATTGATGATCACAGAATCTGTAGAATCGCTTAATGTATAAGTATTCACAGAATCTAATTTATAAATTGAAGGCACTAAAGGAGTAGAAGAGGTAGTTACTAATTTAGTAATACGTTCTGCAAATTGTGGATAATCTACAAAAGGGTTTCTGTTTTTTTGAACCAATAGAATATCGGTATTTCTTTTTTTATCAATTGCATTTGGAGGAAAATCAGTATTCCATTTTCTAAGTATTGCTTCTTGAGGTGCGAAAAAATTAGTATAGTCTTGGTACCGCAAAACAAAATACATCATAGCCCTTGCGGTTCTTCCTTTTTGAACATCACGAGGCTCGTAAAGAGTATTAGCACCTAAGTGAGATGGAGTATTTGTAGCATCATCTACATAGGGAGTAGTGGCTACACCAAATGCATAATTACTTCTGCTATTATTTGCCGCGTCGTTTGTAGGGAAAAGGTGATGTAAGTCCGAACGCATAGGTTCGTTCTGACTAAAATAACCTTGCGGAAAAGTATGTTCGGTATTAAAATTATCGTTGTTTTGAGATTCTGCACGAGTGGTATAGGCTAAAGATTTTTTACCCGTGTAAATGCACTCAAGTGTGTTTACACTTGCCCCTTGTCCGTTTGTTTTTTGGTTATCAATAGTCATAAACATATTGTCGCGCGCAAGATTGTAACCTAAGGAAACATAACCTGCAGTAATAATAGTTTTTAAACTTGCTTTTAAATCTTCTTCCGTTTTGTTTTCGGTAGCAGAATAATATGGAATGGAATATTTTCCTTGTCCTCTTAAATCAATTGTAAAAGAGTATGCACTTGGATTTGTTTCTACCAACATTTCTGAGTTGTGAAAAATATTATGCTGAGGTTTGAAATAAATAAATGTGACTAATGAATCGCCTGCAACTATAGAAGAATCTAAAAGTGATTTTACAAAAAATGCAGGAGCTGAATAGGTGTTAAAGAATTTAAAAGAGCTAATGCTAATTTTTTGTGTAGAAGTATTATGAACTACAAAACGAGCACTGTCTAATTGTGTTTCATTTGTAGGATTAAATAAAATACTATCTCGTTTAACGCTTATTTGAGCGAACGATGACCCACTGCCTATAAAAAACAGGGTTAAAAGGGTAAAAACTGACTTTTTTAACATAATACAAAGGTAAACAATAGAACTTAAAAATATATTAAACATTGATATACAGACCTTCTGTAACAATATTGAGGAAGCTTTTAATATTCCCCACTTAATAGGTAAATTGACCCACTTTTTAAATCAGTAGATAAATAATTCCTATAAATAATGAAAAAGCAAACACTAATTGCTTCTCTATTACTAGTAACCTCTTTATCGGTTCTAGCAAATTCGAAGCCAAGTACTAAACCTGGTTCTAAAGGTGGATTTAAGGCCATCGATCCAGCGAACATCGACACAAAAGTTCGTCCGCAAGACGATTTTTACCATTATGCAAATGGCATGTGGATTAAAAACAATCCAATACCAGGAACGGAAGTTCGTTGGGGATCTTTCAGTGTATTACAAGATAATACCTACAAAAAATTAAGAGGCTTATTAGATGAAGCTGCAGCAGCAAATGCACCTAAAGGAACGAACCAACAAAAAGTTGGAGATTTTTATGCAAGTGCCATGGACTCTGCAAAAATCGAACGACAAGGGATCAGTGTTATTAGCAAAGAGCTAGCATTAATTGATGGCATTAGAACAAAAGATGATGTATTAGCAGTTGCTGCCAAAATGCAACGCATGGCATTAAACCCAATGTTCAATTTTTATGTTTACATCGATCAAAAAAATTCTTCGGAGTATATTCCTTATGTAGACCAAGGAGGATTATCGTTACCAGACAGAGATTACTATGTAAATACAGATGCACGTTCTACGAAAATTCGTACAGAATATGCAGCACATTTAGAAAAAATATTTTTGTTAGCAGGAGATGATGCTGCAAAAGCAAAAGCGAATGCACAAATTGTGTTGAGCATGGAAACGCGTTTAGCAAAAGCTTCTAAAACAAGAGTTGAGTTGCGCGATCCACAAGCGAACTACAACAATATGACAATTGCAGATGTAAATAAAATTACACCGAACATTGATTGGAGTTTACATTTCGATAGATTGAAAGTTGCAAAATCAACATCATTTATTGTTGGTCAACCTAAATTTTTAGAAGAATTAAACAGCATGATGGTTGATGAAACTGTTGATGCATGGAAAACATATTTACGTTGGCATTTAATTGCATCAGTTGCTGATAAATTGAATAGTGCTTTTGTAGAAGAAAGTTTCAATTTCAATGGAAGAGTAATGAATGGTGCAAAGCAAATGAAACCAAGATGGAAGCGTGTGTTAACAAACATCGATAATGGCATGGGAGAAGCATTAGGTGAAGTATATGTAAAAAAATATTTTACTGATGATGCTAAGAAACGTTGCTTAGATATGGTAAACAATATGCAAGTAGTATATCGTGAACGTATTCAGAAATTAGATTGGATGACAGATGCAACCAAAACAGAAGCAATTGCTAAGTTAGATGTGTTCATCAAAAAAATTGGTTACCCAGATAAATTTAAAGACTACTCTAAATTAGAAATCAACCGCGAAAGTTATGTTGGAAATATTTTAATGGCCAACGAATTTGCTTTCGATCAAATGATTGATAAAATGGGTAAGCCAGTTGATAAAACAGAGTGGGGAATGACACCATACACTATCAATGCATATTACAATCCAACGATCAATGAAATTGTATTCCCTGCAGGAATTTTACAATTCCCATTCTTCGATCCACAAGTAGATGATGCTGTTAACTATGGTGGTATTGGAGCGGTAATTGGTCACGAGATGACACACGGATTTGATGATCAAGGTTGCCAATATGATAAAGAAGGTAACTTAAAAAACTGGTGGAAAGAAGCAGACGAAAAAGCATTTAAAGTAAAAACAACTGCTTTAGTAAATCAGTATAATGCATACACAGTATTAGATACCGTTCATGTAAACGGAGAATTAACTTTAGGAGAAAACATTGCTGACTTAGGTGGTATTAACATTGCATACGATGCATTTAAACGTACCGCACAAGGAAAAGCAAATGCAAAAATTGATGGCTTTACAGCAGATCAACGATTCTTCTTTGGATGGGCACAAGTATGGAGACAAAACATTACGAAAGAAAATTTAATGCAACGTATTGTAACAGATCCACACTCACCAGGACAGTTCCGTGCAAACGGACCGTTAACTAACATGCCAGAATTCTACAAAGCATTTGGTGTGAAAGAAGGCGACAAGATGTGGAGACCAGAAGCGGAGAGATTGAAAGTTTGGTAGGGCGCTACAAACTCGTAGCACGACTTTAAGTCGTGCCAACATCAGCTCATATTCGTAGCACGACTTAAAGTCGTGCCACGATGTAGAACCCTTCTCGAGAGAGAGGGTTTTTTTTGTTTAGAAAGGAAGTAGTCCTGCCTGTCGGCAGACAGGGAGATGTTGGTTTTGATAGCTATCGGGATGAGGAATAGTTTAGTAAAGCTAATTTACTATATTTTACAATCTTTTATTTAAATTTATATTATGAAAAAGACAATTGTAATAAATGCTCTGGATGAACTACCTATAGAAGAGTTAACAGAAAAATTAATTGTTATTGAAAAAATAAGAAAAGGACTTGAGGAAATTCAAGAAGGAAAGATAGTGGGTCATGATGAAGTGAAGGGGATTGTTGAGGGATGGAAAAAATAGAATGGACAAAATCTGCTATTAAAGATTTGAAAATTATTTATGATTATGTTTCTAATGATTCAAGTAAAATTGCCGAGATAATAATATCGAAAATAATACTAAGAGTGGATCAATTAAGGAAATTCCCAAATTCAGGCAGGGTTGTTCCAGAGCTAAATAATATTAATATAAGAGAAATAATCGAAGGAAATTATCGGGTAATATATAAAGTAAGGAATAGTCATGTATCCATACTAAGAATCCATCATTCATCAATGAAAATTTAGAATGAAAACAATACAAGTAATCATAGAAAGAGGGGCAGATGTTTATGCTGCATATTCAGAAAACATTCCCAGAATTTATGCAACGGGTGAGAGTGTCGAGGAAGTAAAGATATTATTGTTAAAAGCAATTGATCTTTATAAAAAATACAATTCAGAATCAACGCCACCTATATTTTATCAAACTATGAGATCGAATTCATTTTATAAAAGCTGCATTGACTCATAAGACATTAAAATATTAGAATGAAAAAAGTTGAATTTAATTATAAAAAGGGCAATATCAATATGTATATAGTTGCCTTTTTTTCAATCATAGTAAGTACAGCTTTGTTTCTAAATATACAGAAGGAATTATATATGTCTTATGTTTATTTAGGTATGGGCATAGTTACGTTTATTTCAATATTATCTCACGTGAAAAAATCGAAAAAGGCAATACACTCAATAACCTTTAGAAATAATTCAGTTATAGTGGATTTTAAACATACCATAATCGAGCCATTAGAAATTGATTTAAGTGAAATAAACTGCGAAACAGTAAATGATGAAATAAATTTAAGAGACAAAAACAATGAAATTCTATTAACAGTAGAGTTGGCTAATTTAAAAAGAAAAGAGGAAAAGAATGAATTGTTGGCAATGTTTAAATAATGGAAATCCATCACACAAGTTAGGATTAGAATTACAGCAAGTAAAATTTTAAAAAAACAAAAAGCCCCGAATTTCTTCGAGGCTTTTTTATGATGGACGAGGACGTCCATCTTAGCTATTAGCACTGAATTAACTTTCTCAATACTAACATCTCACTACTTAAGTACTAAGAATTACATCATTCCGCCCATACCGCCGCCCATTGGTGGCATACCAGCTCCTGCTGATCCCGCTTCTTCTGGTTCGTCTGCTAACACACATTCTGTAGTTAACAACATTGCTGCGATAGATGCTGCGTTTTCTAATGCTACACGAGAAACTTTAGTCGGATCGATAACACCTGCCGCAATCATGTTTTCGTAAACATCAGTACGTGCATTGTAACCGAAATCTGCTTTTCCTTCTTTTACTTTCTGAACAACAATAGATCCTTCGATACCTGCGTTTTGGCAGATCTGACGTAATGGTTCTTCAATTGCTCTTTTTATAATTTGAATTCCTGTAGTCTCATCTTCGTTTGCACCTTTCATTCCTTCTAATGCTGCAATAGCACGAATAAATGCAACTCCACCTCCTGCTACAATTCCTTCTTCAACCGCTGCACGTGTTGCATGTAATGCATCGTCTACACGATCTTTCTTTTCTTTCATTTCTACTTCAGTTGCTGCTCCAATGTATAACACTGCAACACCACCTGCTAACTTCGCTAAACGCTCTTGTAATTTTTCTTTATCGTAATCAGATGTAGATTGTTCCATCTGCGATTTAATTTGTCCAACACGTGCTGCAATTTCTTCAGACTTACCAGAACCATTAATAATAGTAGTGTTGTCTTTGTCGATAATTACACGCTCAGCCTGACCTAAATAAGATAACTCTGCGTTCTCTAATTTGTATCCTCTTTCTTCAGAAATTACTGTTCCGCCAGTTAAAATGGCGATGTCTTCTAACATTGCTTTTCTTCTGTCGCCAAAGCCTGGAGCTTTTACTGCAGCTACTTTTAACGAACCACGGATTTTGTTTACTACTAATGTTGCTAATGCTTCACCATCTAAATCTTCAGCGATGATTAATAAAGGGCGACCAGTTTGAACTTGTTTTTCTAATACTGGCAACAATTCTTTCATGCTGCTGATTTTTTTATCGTAAATTAAGATAAACGGATTGTCTAATTCAACTTCCATTTTATCAGCATTTGTTACGAAGTATGGAGATAAGTAACCTCTATCGAATTGCATACCTTCTACAGTTTTAACTTCTGTTTCTGTACCTTTTGCTTCTTCAACAGTAATTACACCATCTTTACCAACTTTAGCCATTGCATCTGCAATTAACGT
>CALRIM020000178.1:0-6177 GCA_943360385.1 Rhizobium sp. Q54
CAGAAAATAATAATTCTGTACCCAACGCAACATGCCTCATTAATTTGTCGGTAACAGAATAGTTCTTTTTAATAGCCAAACCTGTAGATAAATCAATCTGGTTAGATCCATTTAAAGCATCGTCATAGGTAAGATCAAATTTTTGAAGATTATGAAGCGTTAACGTAAATCTGAACGGTGCATGTTTCAATCTTTTCGAAACCGCAAATCTTGCTTCAAAAGGTAATGCTTCATTATTCCCAGTATATGTTTTTACTTGAGAACCTACATTTAATAAACTAAAAGATAATCCTAGTCCTGAACTACTATCGGTATAAGATCCACCTAAATCTAGCGCAAGTCCAGTAGATCGGTAGGATTCTAAAGTTGAAAATAAAAATTTAGTAGTCGCTCCATATTTAAACTGACGATATTTATTGGAATAACTAAAATTCAACGTGTTTTCAGAAGCCTTAAATGTTCCTTGTTCATTCCCAATATCATCTCTTAATACAAAGCTACCGTAGTTTATATAATTAATTCCTATTCCAAACATCCCCACGTTTTTAACTTTAAAAGCGGTGGCTATATGTCCATACTGAATATCTTGAAAATAGTTGCAAATATTTAAAGACCAAATGTTATCCATTCGCTCGTTTAATAAACTTGGATTTTGAGTTACATTGGCTAATTCAGCATCCTTGGCAATGGCACTATATCCAGCCATAGAGGTGATTTTTGCACTCGAAGGTAATTGTAGAAAGCTGAAACTCTTGCTACCACCTAATTGAGCAAATGAAAAGTTGGCGAATACAACCAACCCTGTTAATAGTAATACGAAGTGCTTTTTCGGGAACATTCCATGCATAACGACAATACTACTGAAAAATTATGATTTATAGTAATGGGTAATGGGTAGTGAGTATTGGGAAGTTAAATAATTATACAATTTCCCACTACCCACTACCCACTACCCACTACTCATTACCCATTACTCAAAAGAAACTTCTGATTGAAATTAACAAGGAACACTTCCATTTCGGCCCTAGTTATAGCGGTGTACAACCATCTTAGAAAATCACTATTTAACATTTCTTCGCTCAAATAACCTTGGTCTATAAACACTGCCTTCCATTGTCCGCCTTGAGCTTTATGACAAGTAACGGCATAGGCAAACTTTATTTGAAGGGCATTAAAATAGGGGTCGGATTTTATTGCATTCATTCGTTCTCGCTTGTTTGGAATGTCGGCATAATCGGCACTTACGCTATCGTATAAATGTTTCTGTTCGGCCTGAGTTAATGCAGGACTCTCGGAAGTAAGTGTATTCATTAAAACCTTAACAGTAAGCACAGGTTGCTTCTCAAAGTCAACCAATTGAACACTAATTTCTGCAAACTTAAACCCATGCATTTCTTCCTCTCTACGCACACGAGTTACTTTTAGTAATTCTCCGTTGGCAATAAACCCTTGTTCCTCTTCAGGAAGCCAGAAATAATTATTTTTAACAACCATAAGGTAATCGCCTGCAGAAATTTCTTCTTCTCTGAATAAAATTCTAGCACGAATTTGTTGGTTATATAGATTTGCATTTTTGTTCGAACGGCAAATAACTAACGTTTCCTCCATGCCATATTTATCATAAGCATATTGCAGACCATCCTCTAAACGGTCGCCGTTAAAGGCAAAAAAATCTTTGAACCCTTTGGTTCTTAGGTTCGGACTAAAACTTGTATTTTGGGCAATTTGTGTTCTTATATTAGTAGCATTATAGAGTATACCAGAGGCCTGCTCTTGTCGCATTACTTCTGTTAATTCTAATGTAAATACAGTTAAGCCATAATGCGTTTCAAGTAAGTTTTTACTTAGTGCAGGACTCATTTCTGAGCCAACAGGCGGGAGCTGAGCAGTATCGCCAATGAATAATATTTTACAATTTTCGTCTACTTCGTAAACGTATTTAATAAGATCATCTAACAAACTATCTTTAGACCAAGAAACACTTGCAGAGTCGTTTACAGATCCTGAAATCATTGAAGATTCATCGACAATAAAAATAGTGTCTTTGTGTTTGTTTTCTGTTAATTGAAACCCTGCAGCAATATCAACAGAAGATTTTCTTCTATATATTTTTTTATGAATAGTGGATGCTTGTTTACCAGTATAACCACTCAATACCTTAGCAGCTCTACCCGTTGGTGCGAGTAACACCGATTTAAGTTTGTAGTTAGGAAGCATTTTTACAAGTGCTTTCATTGTACTCGTTTTTCCAGTACCGGCAAAACCTCGTAAAACAAATGCCGAAAATCCTTTACGTTCGGATATGAATTTTTTGAAATTTTGAAAGAATTGTAACTGACCCTCAGTGGGTTCGTGACCTAAGTATTTTGTAATTTCGGTAATCAATGTTCAAAAACTGCTAAAAAATAATACATTTGTTCCATGTCGCAACAAAACAACGTAAACATACATAAAATCGAAAGGGTCGACGAAAGTTTTTATTTCGATACTAAATCTATTTACGATTTAGTGATAAATTACGATGGAGAAAGATTTCAATGTGTTTCCTATAGTGCCGAACGTAAAAAGTTTGTATTACAAGCAGAATTTACCGTGCCTAAAGAATTTAGTTTAACAGATGTGTTAACTCACACCGACATCATTAAACGTGAATTTAGAAACGTACATTATATTTGCAACACGCCTGTTCAAAGTTTAGTTCCCGATGCATTTTACGATGATACTTTAGCAGAGGAATTAGTATCATTTCATAATACTTTAGCGCCCGAACATTTACTTTATAAAAATAAAATTGAGCGATTACAATCTCAATTAGTTTTTGGCATTAGACCAGTAGAAATTGCAGCCGTACGTTCGCGTTTCCCTGAGGTTAAGTTTACACATTCTGGTGCATCTCTTTTAAATTATATTAGTCAACTAGCATTTTCTGGTAATTTATTATTAGTGCATTTTCATCAGTTTAGTATAGAACTTATTTTGATGAAAAATAAAACATGTTTGTTGTATAATCAGTTTGAATTAAAATCGAAAGAAGATGTTCTTCCAATATTAACACAAGTGGTGGAACAATTTTCGTTGTCTCCAGAAACCTTGCAAATACTACTATCCGGAGATATTGAATTAGAATCTGAATCTGAGAAAAATATTAAATCTTTTTTCCCTAAAGTGTATTTTGCACCAAGAGATCGTAGGTTTTTATATACCTATAGAATTGAAGACGACCCACAGCCACACAAATTTATAGCTTTATACGCAGCAAGTTTATGCGAATAATTTCTGGTTCACACCGAGGATTAAAATTAGTAGCACCTGCTAAATTGCCAGTACGCCCTACAACCGATATGGCAAAAGAGGCCTTGTTCAATATTATTGAACAAAAGGTAAATATGGATGAGGTGGATGTGCTCGATTTATTTGCAGGAACAGGAAATATTAGCTTCGAATTCTCATCCAGAGGGGTTAAAAATATTACGAGTGTAGATAGAAATGCCGATTGTATTAAGTTTATTCTAGAAACAAATACAAAGTTGAAATTCGAATCGAATGTTGTAAGAGCTGATGTTTTTAAATACCTAAAAACGTGTACACAAAAATTCGATTTAATCTTTGCCGACCCTCCATATGATTTACCAAATATACCTGAAATAATAATGTGGGTAAAAGATAATGCGCTATTAAAAGAGGATGGATTTTTGGTTATTGAGCATGCGAGTTTGCAGAATTTAAGTTCTTATAAAGGCTTTATAGAGTCTCGAAAATACGGATCATCTACATTTTCCTTTTTTGAGTGATATATTTGTTGTTACTTTATATTTAATATGGAAAAAATAGCGCTATTCCCAGGTTCATTTGACCCAATAACCAATGCACACATGGACATATTAAGTCGTTCCTTGCCATTGTTTGATAAGGTATATGTTGGAGTAGGATTGAACAGCACCAAGCAATCGTATTTTTCTGCAGAAGTAAGGTTGAAAATGCTTCAAGAAGTATTTAAAAATAGTACTAAAATAGAAGTTGTTACGTACGAAGGATTAACGGTAGATTTTTGTAAAAAAATAAATGCGCAATACATGATTCGTGGAATTAGATCTACTGCTGATTTCGAATATGAAAAAGCAATTTCACAAATGAATCACGCGATGCACCCAGAAATAGAAAGCATCTTCATTTTAAGTAAACCAGGTTACTCAGCCATCAGTTCTACCATTGTAAGAGATATCCTCAGAAATGGGGGAGATGTGAGCAAGTTCGTGCCGAAGGAGATTGTTTCGTACCTCGTACCTCGTAACTCGTAATTCGTATTTCGTATTTCGTCTTCCGTACAACGTATTACGTCCAACGTCATACGTTTAATGCCCAACGTATAAATAGTCCAAGGTACAAAGACAAATTATTTAAAGTTCCTTATCTGTCAACAAGAATAATTACTTAGTCTATAGTACTTGGTCCTTAGCTCTTAGATTTAAATCCCAATAGAACACAACTGATCGATTTGGACTCGAGACTGGCACAATTGCAGAGAAAATTGCATATAGATATGGATAACTACAATGCTGTAGTAAATTATGGATGGAAGCTAATACGTTTTACTCCAGATGAGCTATTAACAATAAGTCAGAAAAATGCTTCTGGAAATCATTTAATTAATCTTTGTTAAAAAGTATGTAATAATGCCACCAGCGATTGCTCCAAAAATAGATGTACCAATTCCCAAAATAATTTGATCTTTATTTTTTTCATAAAATCCCTTCTTCTCTATTCGATTATAAGGTATAATTTTTACTACATTCTTAAGTTTTATAAATATTCCATAAATTATCCAAAACCAAATAAATATTTCAATGATTAATATACCTAAGACTATCCATTTGTTTAAGTTTATGTTAATTAACTGATTAGTAAAGAGTATAAATAGTATAATTATAGGAATGGAGTATTTATATGAATAAATGAAAATTGGTTTTCTTGAACTTTTTTTAAATAATGCCTCAACATTGTACACTATTCCTGATGTTTGTATGTCCGAAATATCTGAAGCATATATCTCTGTATAATTTTTGAATAAATTGATAATGATATATGGATTGTTTATACGAATCTTAATATCAACAATTTTCATTTCGTTTGATTGTTTAATTAATTCGCTAATATTATCAAATATATATTCTTTTGATTCTATCGAATAGGCTAAATTTTCTTTGTTTAAAATATGTTCTAATTCTTCTAGATCATCTTTAAAAAATATCAATGGTATTGTACTTGTTTTTCTATAACTTTTCGTGTTTTTTTTCATATTTTTATTACTATTCGCTTAATAAAATATAGGATGTACATCGGTTTGTACCTCCAGTTTCTAAACTCTTTGTCTATTTCAGTTTTGGAAGTGGAGAAACAACATCGACTAAGATTCCCCTTCTGTCCCTGGTACTATAGTCTAAGCTCCCACTTAAACTTTTTTGTTACCACAAATTTAGTAATTCATTTTTATTTGTAACAATTTGTTTATCAACATTTTATGTGCAAATAAAGTGCAAATTTAATGCAAATAAATTGATAGTAATTCTTGAAATTCAATTTTTGGAAATATTCATTTACAATTAAATTTGACTGTATTTTCAATTTTTAAGGTAATTTAATTGGATTTGTGCTAATCAATTTACTTTAAAAGTTAAAATAGTTATGAGTTATTAACAATTTTGTATTTGATTATAAGTTGATATTAATTCTATAATATTCAAATTTGACATTGATTTTATAATCAACTATTCTAATGAAGTTGTAATTGATCCTAATTAATATTGGTTTATAAAATTCAGAAATACGAGGTACGAATTACGAATTACAAGTTACAAGCTACTAGATCCCAATCTCAATAAGAATATCAAGAATCGTAGCATAAGTATCATCAGCAACAATGTTCCTTACCTCATCCACAGGTATCCACTCTGCTTTTGTAATATCCTCTTCGGCTTGAGGAATTAGTTTTTCTTCTTCGGCAGACATTACATACCAATAGGTTTTTTTAAGAATCCATTTTTCTTTGAAGAAATAGATATGATAAGTATCGGTAAGGTGCTCTTCAATTTTATGAGTGGTAAGTCCACATTCCTCCGCTACTTCGCGCCAAGCTGCTTTTTTAATTGATTCCCCTTTGTCAATTTTGCCTTTGGGTAA
>CALRIM020000179.1:0-6054 GCA_943360385.1 Rhizobium sp. Q54
CATATCAAACTAATGCCTATAAAAAATTTCACTCTCATCTTCTTGTAATATTTGTAACTCAAAACTGAAATACGCAATTCATCAGTAGTTTACAAGCAAGATAAGTAAATTATAAATACATTTCTTTTAAGGTGTCAATTTCCTTTTCGCTGGTATTCAAATCATTTATAAATCCAGATCCTAACGTTTTTTGTGAAAGGGCTAGAGCTCTATAATATTCAATACCAGATTTCAAATTGGTGTAATACTCCGTTAATTGCTTCTTCTTTTTTACATCCGTTTCTAAATCCTTTGTTCCAGCGATTTGTTCCATTAAATAGTCGATATACAATTGAAGCTCATTAATAAACATGTGCTTACGCTCGTGGTTTGTTATAATATTATCCCTTCCATAAATATGATCGATCATTGTATTCAAGGAAACTACCTTAGAGAAATTGGCGATGTTGGGCCCCGGACAAATAGTAACGGCTGAATATTTTTTTAAGAATGGAGCTTTATATTCATGTGCAGCAGCATTACTTAATCCAATACACAAACATTCTTTTTCTGTTATTTTTTGAAGTCTATTTTGATGTTCTTCTAGGGTTAAATCTTGAGCATTTAATTCAGCAATTTTTAGTTTCTGATATTTCTGGGAAGCAGTACATAATGGTTCACCAGGGAATTCTGTATTTAGTGCTAAATGTTTTTCTGGACAAGGACTACCAGGGTGTCCTTTTTCAATTCTATGTTGTTTCTCTATGTCGGAACTAGTCCCCTTAAGGTAATGGAAACGTACACCTAATGGAGAGTTATTACTTAAAACTAAATCCTTCTTCGTTGCATTACATAATATTTCTAAGGTATGTTCATCAACTGTAGTAGCCTCTGGAACTAATAAAAATGGCGTTCCCCAACCAGTACTGCTAATTTCATAATACGATTTTAATAATTGATCTTCTTCACTTGTTCCTATTCCACCTTGTGCTGTAATTTTTATGGTAGGGCATTCTGAATAGGTTGTTTTATTGTTTTCTATATTAAATTTATGGTATAGTTCGAATAAACTGCTTTTAAGTTCCTCTTTTTTCAATTTAAATTCCTCTAAAATGGGACCCATTAAAACACCATCTGTAGCGAATGCATGTCCACCGCAATTTAATCCAGATTCTACTCTAAATTCACTTACCCAAAATCCTTTTTTTGCTAAATATTTGCCTTGAATTAAAGCAGAACGGTAATCGCTTACTTTTATAATTATTCTCTTTTTAAATTCACCTTTTTCATCAATATCAAATCCCTTACATTTCTCTAGATAGTTGTATAATCTAGGGTTTAGTCCAGCAGAAAACACCACTGCAGAATGTTCTAATTCCGAATTTGAATAGCCACGTAAAGCAGCAACAGCATCAGACCCATCTTCAATGGTTTCACCTTTAGTAGTACGATTATCTTTATCAACCTTTGTCATGATGTTTACATCGATGCTGCCCGCGGTAATTTGTGCCCTCAGGATCTCTTCAACCCTAGCTTTTTCCCTAGGGTCATCCATGTTCATCATACAATAAAATAATTCTTTTGCAGGATGGTCATTCGGAAGCATTTCGAAATATTTTACGATTTCCGAACCTTTTTCGAAGGCAGATCTTTTTATTTTTTCAAGCTGATCTTTTACAATGAAGTTCACTAAATTCAAATAATCTTGAATTCTTTTAGCTCGATAATCTTTTACCTTATCAGAAATAGGGATGTACTCTTTGTTAATTAGTGGATAGTAGTAACTACGCATAGTTTCAATTATTCTATCTTCTACTATAGACATAACAGAATCTATACCATATCGAGCTACTTTAATGGGAGAATCTAGCGTAAACGCAATTCCCATAACTGGGATGTGGAAGGAGTGTTTTTGTTGCATAATATAACTTATGCGCAATTAAGTGATATAAATCCAAACAAAAACTGACTAAAATCATAGTTTGAAAGAAATTTAACTCATTATTTCGCATTTAACAATTATCTTAAATCTTATATCTTTAATTTAATGAAAACAATCATAGAGCCCTTCAAAATTAAATCAGTAGAACCGATATATTTCAATACGAAAGAACAACGAATAGAAATTTTAGAGAAAGCGTTTTATAATCCATTTCTTATAAAGGCGAAAGATGTAATGATAGATTTGCTCACTGATAGTGGTACAAGTGCAATGAGTAGTGCACAATGGGCTGGAATTATGATAGGTGACGAGTCGTACGCAGGTAGTACGAGTTTTTTTAATTTCGAAAAAATAGTTAAGCGTATTACTGGTATGCCATTAGTTATACCAACTCATCAAGGACGAGCATCAGAAAAAATTCTTTTTAGTATTGTTGGCGGAAAAGGGAAATACATTGTAAGTAATACATTATTCGATACAACCCGTGCTAATATAGAATTCTCTGGGGCAAAGGGAGTAGATTTACTTTGTGCAGAAGGAAAGAATCCATTAATACCATCACCATTTAAGGGTAATATGGATACTGTAGCGTTAAAGAAATTTATTGAAGAAAAGGGAGCTGAAAATATTCCATTAGTATTAATTACAGTTACTAATAATTCTGGTGGAGGGCAGCCCGTAAGTATGGCAAATGTAAAAGAGGTTCGAAAAATATGTAATGAATATAATATTCCATTATTTATTGATGCTTGCCGATTTGCAGAGAACTCTTATTTTGTTAAGATTAGGGAAGAAGGCTATGCTCATAAAACAGTAGAGCAAATTGCTCAGGAATTATTTTCATATGCAGATGGCTGTACAATGAGTGCAAAAAAGGATGCTTTTGCAAATATTGGAGGTTTTTTAGCTTTACATAATGAGGACTTGGCAATGAAATGCCGTAATCTATTGGTAATAACAGAGGGTTTCCCAACCTATGGGGGCTTAGCAGGTAGAGATTTAGAAGCCATTGCCATTGGGCTTCAGGAGGTAATGGACGAACATTATTTACATTATAGAATAAGAAGTATAGAGTATTTAACAAACAAGTTGATTGAAGCTGGAGTTCCAGTAATGCAGCCAGCTGGTGGGCATGCAGTATATTTAGATGCAAAAACATTTTTATCGCATATTCCAGTGGAACAATATCCAGGTCAGGCACTTGCAGGAGCATTGTATGAAGAGGGGGGGATAAGAAGTGTAGAAATTGGTTCATTAATGTTTGGTAAATACGATGAAGTAGGTAAATTAGTGCCGGCGCAAATGGAACTCGTTCGATTGGCAATTCCTAGAAGAGTATATACTCAAAGTCATATAGATTATGTGGCAGAAGTAATCATCGAGGTATATAAAAATAGAAACGAAATAAAAGGATTAACCATCATTGAAGAGGCCCCAATGTTACGCCATTTTACTGCAAAGCTTAAGAAATGTTAAAGGTTACCAAAATATTTAGATTTGAACTCGCTCATGCGATTCATGGTTATAATGGATTATGTAAAAATATTCACGGACATTCGTACATTTTACATGTAACAGTTGGCGCTCACAGCGCTTCAGACCAATACTTACCATCAACAGGATTTATCATCGATTTTAAAGATTTAAAAAAGATTATACGTGATGCGGTGGTTACTCCATTCGATCATGGGTTAATACTTTCTGAGGAATATTTAAGTCATCATCCAGATATGCGTTCATTAGAGAATCTACATGTTTGGAAAATGGAGCCTAGTGTAGAAAATATATTATTATACATAAAGCATCAGATTTCTAATAAATTTCCTGAAGGTGTAATGTTAATTAAGCTTAAACTATACGAAACTAGCGACTCTTACGCAGAATTCGACTGCTTTTAAAGGTTTGGCATTATATTTGGAATGGGTTCAGCATAACTACATCCAGATGAAATTATTAAGGCTTTTTTCTTTCTTAGTATTACTACTTATATCATCAACATCTTTTGCTGACCACGTTGCTGGTTATGATATGTGTTTGATTAACATTAAAAATCCAAATGGAACTCCCACGAATAATTATAAGTGGAGGTTGAAGATTTTTAGAGATATAACAGGTATCCCAATTCCAACTAACGCAACTTTTACAATATATAATCAGTTAACAAACGCTACTGTAGGAAATCAATTCACCTGTTCGAAAATAAATCCTCAAACATTTTTAACTTATCCGCCTGAAGATTGTGCACCAGCATCAGCACAATTGTCGGTAGAAGTGGGCATTTATGAAAGCCCTATTATAGATTATTCAACCTTAACAGATGTTAATGGATATTACGTTGCAAGTAGCATTTGTTGTAGAAATATTAATATTACAAATGTAGAAGGCAACTCTTCTACTTATGGAATTGTATTCACCATGGATTTTCCTCGTTTGGGTCTTGGTGCCCCTACTAGGTATAATTCTTCTCCTGAATTTAAGAAAAATCCATTAACGATTTTCTGTGTAGGGAAACCATATACCTTAAATTGGCAGGTGGAAGATCCTGATGGGGATTCATTAGTATTTTCTTTGGCACAACCCTTAGATGATGGAAATGTTAAACCTCATGGGTTAATACCTTATGCAGCTGGTTATAATTTGAATTACAATATTATTGATGGTGTTCCAGATTTATCTATTCACCCCAGAACAGGAGTTATTAATTTTATTCCAACTAGAGTAGGTAAATATTTAGTTGCGTTTAAAGTTGATGAATGGCGTAAAATAAATGGTGTACCGACAAAAATTGGTTCTATTCGAAGAGAATATCAATTGGAGGCGGTCATTTGTCCAGAGGCCCCACCTGTTACAGAAGATGACGATAATAGAAAAAGAATAATTAACGATACTATCTATTTCCCGAATGAATATACGATAACTTTTACCTCTAGAGACTCTCCGTTAGATTCTTTATTTATGTATATCATTCCAAATATTTCACCTGGAGAGAATGTATTAAACCCGAATACACTAAACGGTAAGTGGGGAGAAATTGGTAACCTTAGTGGTGGAAGTACAGCCGAAAATTTAATTATAGAAGGATTGGCAACGTTGAAGGGCCAATTTAAATGGACTCCAAAATGTTCTGCAGTAAGAGAAAAACCTTATACTTTTACTGTTGTAGTAAGGGATAAAACTTGCCCATCACCTTTTTACGACTCTACTTTTGTAAACTTATTTGTTCGTAAACGAGATAATATAAAACCTATGTTTACAAATCAATATAAGTCACAACCCGATACTATCAGAGCAACGTATCCTATTTCTAAACGAACAAGAAGGTATTATGTAAATGCTGGGGATACATTTCAATTGCTAGGCGATTCAATTATTAAAACATACGATCAAGATTCAACGCAGGTTGTAAATATTCAGGTCATAAAAGATCCATTGAATCCGGGTAATGCAAATAACAATGTTATTTTTAGTTCAGACGCTAAACCAATACATTCTACCGCAACTTTTCAATGGACAACTACTTGTAATGATCGGAGTGATAATCCATATAAATTTAAATTTATTGCTTATGATGATGATTGCAAGAAAAAAGATACTGTAGATTTTAACATCGAAATATATATAAGAGATAGGCCAAATAAGAAGCCAAGATTTGCGAATACAAATGTTGATACTGTGAAAATTCCAGAAGGAACCACTGATAGTTTCTTCGTTACCGTTTATGATACAGTTCCTAATATTTACAATCGTTATAAACACATTCAACTTATTCCAGACGTAACAGATTTCGCCTACATGAATACTCAAGGTGGAAACATGATTACTTTTAATCAATTAGATGCATCAGATAGTTTAAAAGTGAAATTTACGTGGTCTCCAAATTGTGTGAATGTGAGACAAGAGCCATATAAATTATATTTAAAAACAATTGATGAGGCTTGCCCTACCTTAACCTCTTACGATACTATATTTGTATTTGCACTAGGCCCGTATAATTCGGCACCAGAGTTTAGAGATAAGAACGATGTTGCATATACTATTATAGACACAACAATCTACGGTGGAGATGCATTTAACTTTAAAATGTTTGCGGTAGATACCAATCAACGATTCGATTCGGTGTACATTACCTTAGA
>CALRIM020000180.1:0-6026 GCA_943360385.1 Rhizobium sp. Q54
ATAATGGGAATATTTGATTCTTCAAAAAGTGACTATGGTAATAATCTACCATACATTCTTGGGAATGGAATGGTTTCTCTTACATGAGGTAATTTACAAACCCATGCCACCAATCGTTCCAATCCTAACCCGAAACCAGCATGAGGAACGCTTCCGTATCTGCGAAGGTCTAAATACCATTCAAAAGCTTCCATTGGTAATTCGTGTTCGTTTATTTTGGCAATTAATTGATCTTTATCGGTTTCACGTTCACCACCCCCAACTATTTCACCATACCCTTCTGGAGCAAGCACATCAACCCCTTTTGCAAAACGGTTATCATTTGCTCTTTTTAAGTAAAATGCTTTTACTTCATGTGGCCAGTTGTAAACCATTATTGGTGTTTCAAATAATCTAGTAAGTACCGTTTCATCAGAACCACCAAAGTCTTCGCCGTATTTAAATGTTCTAGCGGATTCTAACCATTGTGGAATATTACGAGCATCCTCTTCACAATCTTTTAATTCATCGCGTAGCGTAGAAATTTTAGAAACGTTGAAATTTATTTCACCTTTCTTCATTCCTGGGGTAGCAATTTTTTCTTCTCTCTCCTTTATTTCCGCTGTAATTTCGTCGATTCTGGTTTGTACTTTCTGTAAGTCAGACTCTAACGTTTTAATAGAGTTTTTACCATTTACATCTTGTTCTCCTTTAATAATTCTTACAGCCTCATCGTAAGGCAGACGAGGGAATTTAGTAACAATATTTTTTAAGATAGTAGTATCTCTTTCTATAATGGCTAATTCCTCTTCACAGTTTTTTAACACATCGGTAACAACATATCGTAGGAAGTTCTCAATTAAATCCATATTCATATCCAAATCATAGAAAGCCATTTCTGGTTCTATCATCCAAAATTCTGATAGATGTCTACGTGTTTTAGATTTTTCTGCACGGAAAGTTGGTCCAAAAGTATAGATCTTACCCATTGCCATAGCCATGGCCTCTCCATATAACTGACCAGATTGTGATAAATAAGCTGGAGTATCGTAGAATTCTGTTTCGAATAGGTTCGTTGTACCCTCACAAGCATTACCAGTAAAGATAGGGGCATCCATTTGCACAAAATCGTTCTCTTGAAAAAACTTATGAATTGCAAATGAAATGGTGTTACGAATTTTCATAATGGCCCACTGTCTTCTAGAACGTAACCATAAGTGACGATTATCCATCAAAAATTCTATACCATGAGGTTTGTTTGAAATAGGATATTCTTCTGCAACTTGGTAAACCGATAAATCTGTTACTTTAAGTTCGTATCCACCAACCTGGCGCTCGTCTTTATGTACAACTCCAGTTACTTTTATAGAGCTTTCTTGACTTAATTTATCAGCTATTTGAAATAAATTTTTATCGATAGTTTCTTCGGTAACAACACATTGACATAAACCAGTACCATCGCGTAGAATAATAAACACGAGACCCTTCCCAGTACGTTTGTTTGATACCCAACCACTTAGACTAACTGTCTTGCCCTCTTCGTTTTTTAAATCTTTAATATATGTCATAAGAATCTCATTTGAAAATTTATCGAACTGCAAAAATAGTGATTTTTCTTTTTTTTTATTGTATTTTCGAGCGAATTAAAAGTATGCTAAAGCAGAGTTTACAACAGAAATTACTACAAAAGTTATCGCCTCAGCAAATTCAGTTTATAAAATTGCTGCAGATACCTACTGTTATGCTCGATTCTAGGATCAAAGAAGAACTAGAAGAAAACCCTGCACTCGAAGACGGAAGCTTATCCTCAGCAGAGGAAATTCCAGAGTATTCATTAGACGAAGATCACAATAACGATAGTAAAGAAGAATCAAACGAACAGCAAGATGAATTCAACATCGACGATTACCTGCAAGATGATGATCAGGATGATGGGTATAAATTGATGAGTGATAATGATTCGGATGATGAAGAAAAGAAAGAGATGCCAATAGCAGTTTCTTCTTCTTTTCATGAAATGCTTCAAGTTCAACTGAGTTTATGTGTAATGGGCGATCATGAATTCATGGTAGCACAACAAATTCTGGGTAGTTTAGATGATGATGGGTATTTACGTCGACCAATAATAGCATTAGTAGATGATTTAGCATTTTCTCAGAATATTTTTACCAATGAGGCAGAAATAGAACATTTATTAGAGATTATTCAAAGTTTCGACCCGGAAGGAGTAGGCGCGCGCGATTTGCAAGAATGTTTATTACTTCAACTTAAAAGAAAAAACCAGAATTCTATTCCAGTAAAATTGGCTATTACGATTGTTCGCGATTACTTAGATGAATTCACTAAAAAGCATTACGATAAATTAGAACGAAGTTTAGGTATAAATTCGGCTGACTTAAAAAGTGCTATTAATGAAATTCTAAAGTTAAATCCTAAACCAGGGAATTCGTTTGCCGATAATTCTAAACAATTACAAGTGATTCCTGATTTTATCATCAATAAAAACGATCAGTATTTAATACTAACACTGAATTCCAAAAATGCTCCAGAACTTCGGGTAAGTAGGTCGTATCAGGAGATGTTTCAAACGTATGATAAGGCTGTTCAGAAAGATAAGAAGATGAAGGAAGCCGTACAGTTTGTAAAACAAAAATTAGATTCGGCTAAATGGTTTATTGATGCAATTAAACAACGTCAGCAAACCCTTATAAAAACAATGAATGCCATTATGAATTTTCAATATGATTATTTCTTAACTGGCGATGAACGTAAATTACGTCCAATGATTTTAAAAGATATAGCAGATCAAGTTCAAATGGATATTTCTACTGTATCGAGGGTTGCCAATAGTAAATATGTTCAAACTGAATTCGGCACGTTCTTGTTAAAATCTTTTTTCTCAGAAGGTATTCAAACCGAGAGTGGGGAAGAGGTATCGAATAGAGAAGTGAAGAAAATATTAGAAGAATGCATTGGACGAGAGGATAAAAAGCATCCATTAGCGGATGAAAAATTAGCAGAAATTCTAAAAGAAAATGGCTATAATATTGCTCGTAGAACTGTTGCAAAATATAGAGAGCAATTAAATATTCCAGTTGCTCGGTTACGCAAGGAATTATAAATGAAATCTATTACGATTATTGGTTATGGATGGCTTGGAAGAGCTTGTGCTGATTACTTGCATGCAAAAAATTATACAGTAAAAGTAACTAATAGAACTGCAGCAATTAAAGATTTAAATTACCCAATATTTTCATGGCAGTTAGGAAATCCCTTCCCCAAAGAAGCAATCTCAGAGATAATAGTTTTATGCATTGCCGAAAAGGAAAATAATTTTTCGAATTATATTAAACTTTATAAAGACTTAGAACTTGGAGGAGTAAAACAAATTATTTTTATTTCATCATCCTCTATTTATAATGCACTTGAAGGAAATGTTACTGAAAATGCGGAGATTATTTTGAATGATGCGAATGTAAATGTTGCTTCCAAAGAGCTAACCTTAAAGGAAACAAGCATTCCGAATACAATATTGAGACTTGCAGGATTGGTTGGCCCAGGTAGGAACCCATCAACGTTTTTGGCTGGAAAGAAAAATGTACCCAACCCTAACAATAAAATAAATTTAGTACATCAGCAAGATGTAATTTTTTTTATACAGAAGTGTATTGAAAACGAAACATTAGGTATTTATAATGTTTGCTCTAGTATGCATCCTACTAGGGAAGAATTTTACACTAACGTTTGTAAAGTACAAGGGTTAGAGATACCAAGCTTTGCAAAGGATACAGAGGCAATCAGATGGGTTGATAATGCTAAATCTAAAAAGGATTTAGCATTTGAATATCAGTATGATAATTTAATGGAATTTTATGCTAAATCTGAAACTAAAGCTTGACGAATAAAGGCAAATAAATCTTGAGTCATAATTTCTAACTCATCAATTTTTTCATTAAATATTTTCGGGTCGATACTAGTTTTTGAATAATGTTCCAATTCCTTCATCTTTTCAGAAATACTAGAGAATCCTAGGGTTGCCAAACTAGACTTAAGTTTATGTGCAAGTTTACCTGCTGCTTCAAATTCATTCGTAGCAGTTAAATTCTTCATTTCATTAAAATCGATTGTACCAAGTTCTAAAGTCATTTCTAGTAGCGTTTTTGCCATTCCTTTATCGTTGTCTACTATTTTCAGAACCTTGTGTATATCAAAATTGGACATTATCTTGTGTATTAGTCGGAAATAAAGATATAAATTATGAATCAAATAACCTTTTCGGATTTCGAAAAAATTAAAATTCATGTAGGAACAATTACGGAAGTATATGATTTTGAGAAGGCTAAGAGACCTGCTTTTAAATTATTGATTGATTTTGGTCCTTTAGGAATAAAGAAGTCTAGTGCTCAAATTACTAAACGATATACGAAGGAATCGTTACTTGGCAAACAAGTGCTAGCTGTTTTGAACTTCCCTCCAAAGCAAATTGCTAATTTTTTATCGGAATGTTTAGTCTTAGGATTATACGCAGATGGGGCAGAGGATGTAGTTTTAATTCAACCCGATCAATTTGTTACAAATGGAGTGCAACTTGGATAAGGTTTTGGCATTATTATAGTTGTCTATGTTAGTATGAAGAAACTTTTACTAATAACAATCGCGTTACTTGCTTTAAGCAGGTCAAATGCCCAACAAGGTAATTTAGGTATGTGGGAATTGTTTAGTGAAACCTATCCTATGCCACCTGAATATAAAACGGTAAGTGTAGACCAATACGGTGCGTACACAGTTTCAGCAGCAATTAACCCAATTAAGCATACATCTCATTTTCCAGAACAGAAATGCGGCCCTCTTAAATTGTTTGCATTGAATTTTATTATGGGAAACCCATATAGATGGGATATCAACGTTAATGGTAATATTTTTCCGTTCGACATCGAGATAACAAAAGATTATAATACTATTATTACAGGTGCGTTTATAGATTCGTTTCATATAGGAAATTATGCTTACCAATCTCAGCCATTTCTTGCCTCTTCTTTTGTAATGTCTGTTAATATTTTTGGACAAGTAAATTGGGTGAAAGTTCTAAATGATTCTGTTTACAATACTATTGCAACCTCTGCTACATCATTAGAAAGTGGAAACATTATATTAACCGCGCTTACAAACGATATTGAATCGACTATATGGAAAATAAATGCTAAAACAGGAAACACAATAGCTACTAAAGTTTTTAATGAAGTTAGAACTCTTTCTAGTGTAGTAGCAGAAAGCAATCATCTATATATTGCAGGTAGTGCGGGAGATTTAGCACATATAGATACATTTACCATTGGTACCCCACTGAATACGGGCTATGTAAATTTTCTAGCAAAATTAGACACTAATTTTCAAACATTAAATTTAAAGTGTAAGCCATATATTACGTTTGATTTTACAAGTAATGTATTAGTAAATCCTAGTTCGAAAAATATTATTTGGGGACATTATTTTGCCAGCCCGAATCAACAATTCTTACAGGGTTTCGAAATATTTGATACACATGATGATTTAATAAAACATTATGAAACAACTAATATTAATTCCATGGTGGAGTTTAATAATAGACTAATGATTCCAAATATTAAAACAGGTATGTTTTATGTTTTACAAAAACATCAAAATAATTATTATGGATATGATTTAAGTGGTGCAAATGTTGACTCTACATTGTTAATTGAAAATTCTGCTGCCTTTATTTATGATGTTGGTTCAGATAGTACTAATGGATATACAACAGTTGGTGTTTTTTATGGAGATTCATTAAAAACAAATGTGAATGTAATATACAATCCACTTGCCGATAGCACTAACTATCAGAATTTCCTATCTCATTATTTTGAATTTTTTTCTGGAATTAGTAATCAACAAAATTTTAATGCGAAGGTATTCCCAAATCCAGCAAACGATATAATAACAATAGATTTAGAGGGAATTGAAAAGATTGAAATTTATACCTTACAAGGGAAATTAATCGACGAACAATTTAATAAAAATATAATTTCCGT
>CALRIM020000181.1:0-6022 GCA_943360385.1 Rhizobium sp. Q54
TTAACGTTTACCATCCTAGACTCAGTGAACCACGGAACACTTACTTGGACAAACGGTACATACACTTACACTCCAGGAATAAACTACTTCGGCAAGGATACCTTGACATACCAAGTATGTGATAACGGCACGCCAAGTAAATGCGATACGGCAGTATTAGTAATAACTATTAATTCGATTAACGATGCGCCAATAGCTTTAGATGATACAGTATTCATGATAAACAGTACAAGTTCTATAAGCTTTAGTGTATTGAATAATGATTACGATTTAGATAATGCATTGAATCCAGGTTCTGTCACAAAAAATCAAAATATAAAACATGGTACAGCAATTATAAATTCGGTAACGGGATTAATAACTTATACACCGGTTCAAGGATTTGTTGGAATTGACACCTTGAAATACACTGTAAAAGATGTTTCAGGTTTATCATCAAATATTGCAACTGTATTTATACATGTACCAGCAAACAATATTATTGCAACTAATGATAACTTCATTGGAACTCCAATTAACGGAGCTTATGGTGGAAATGTTGGAAATGTATTATTAAATGATTCATTGCACAACACGTTAATTACAAACGCAGCAAATGTTCAAATCACACTTCAAAATAATGGAGGCATAACAGGTGCTGCTATAAGTAGCACAGGAGTATTATCTATTCCAGCAGGAACTTTTGAGGGAGACTATACTTTAACTTATACAATTTGTGAAGCATTAAATCTTTCTAACTGTAAAACAGCAACCATTGCAATTAGGGTAGCTAGAGGTTTGCAGATTTCTACTACAGCTATTTGTAGAAATGATGTGCCCTACTTAAGTTATACTATTACTCCAAACTTTGTACCAAGCACAGGAAATCCAGTAACTATAAATTGGTTAAATGGAGATGGAACTGATTTGAATCCACCTGTTGAAATTGCTGGCACCTCGTTACAAGGAGAAATCTTATGGCCAGGAGCAGTTATAGATGGAAATGGATTAGCAGTAGATTGGCCAGGATGGTATTTGCAAAATGGTGTTTGGATACAAGGAGCAGATGGATTTGAGAAAACAAGACCAAGCTCATTAATTAGAGTTACGGTTAATCCAACAGATTCTGTAGTGGTAAATTATCCACCATCAAGCCCTATGTGTTTCACAAACCCAGTTAATCGCGCACCTATTGTGCACGATGATTACGACAGTACCATGTTAAATGTTGCAATCAATATAGATGTTTTATTAAATGATACTGATCCAGAAAGAGGAGCATTGTTCTTAAGTATTTCTGCACCAACTTCAGCTAAAGGAGCAAAAATTATTACCAATGCAAACAATACCATTAACTACTCTCCAGCATTAGGTTTTAGTGGATTAGATACATTCACTTATTTCGCAACAGATATTACAGGTCTTGTAACACCAGCGAAAGTATATGTGAAAGTTACTATTCCTCCAACAGCTGTTAAAGATTCGTATTTAATGGTATCGAATGATACAATTGAAATGCCAATTTTGATAAACGATTTATCGGGTACATATGCTATGGATTCTTCGAGTGTTACCATTGTTCAAGCGGCTAAGCATGGTGCAGTAACATTCGACAATACAACTCGTTCGTTTGTTTATATTCCGAATGCGAATTATTCTGGATTAGATAGTTTAACCTATATGTTTAGAAATAACATCGGCACTCTTTCTAATGAGGCGAAAATAATTGTAGATATTAATGGAGCACCAATTGCAATAAACGATGTAATTACTATAAATGAAGATCAAACAATTACCAATACAATTGCGGCAAATGATTCAGATCCGAATGAAAATAGTTTAACATTTAGCTTGATTAACTCTGTTAAACATGGTGTTGTATCGTTTAATGCTGATGGATCGTATACATATACTCCAACATTAAATTACCATGGTGCAGATACATTAATTTATAGCGTATGTGATAATGGCTATGGAAGCTTATGCGATACAGCACAATTACTCATTAACATTATATCAGTAAATGATGCTCCAGTAGCAATAAAAGATACCAACAGTACTCTGGAAGATGTAAATGTTAGTGGTACAGTAGCGCCAAATGATAGTGATGTTGATGGGGATGTATTGAGCTTCTCGGTTCTTACACAAACTAAAAACGGAACTATAATACTAAATGCAGATGGAAGCTATACTTATAATCCTGACACTAACTATTTTGGAGTAGACACTTTAGTTTATAAGGTATGTGATAATGGTACACCATCATTATGTGATACAGCAATATTAGTTATTGACATAACTTCTGTCAACGATGCACCAATTGCAGTGAACGACACTGTAGTAACAGATATCAATACATTAATAAATATACAAGCAAGTATCAACGATTCTGATGTTGATTTGAATGCATTAACCTATACATTCTTCAACCCATCACATGGTGCAGTTGTGAATATTGGAAATGGATTTGTGGAATATACTCCTACAATCAATTTTGTAGGAAGGGATAGTTTGATGTATACTATTTGTGACGATGGAGTTCCTTCATTGTGCGATACGGCATACATTTACATTACAATTACAGGAACACCAAATACGCCTCCTAATGCGGTGCGTGATGAATTTACAATACCAGAAAACACATTGATGAAAGAAAGTATTGCATTGAATGACTGGGACCCAGAGAATAATGCAATGACCTTCGAATGGTTAACAAAACCAGCTAACGGAGAATTCAGTATGACTATTGATGGTAGATATGAATTTACACCAGCGTTAAACTTTGTGGGAGTAGATAGCTTCTTGTATGTTGTATGTGATAATGGCATACCTAGTATGTGCGATACAAATGTGTGTGTGATTAATGTAATTAATACACCTACACCTTTGATTGGAGTTGCATTAAGTGTAGCAGAACCAGAGTCGGCAACAGAGCGCTCTTATTATTTAACGTATACTATTACAGTAGAGAACTTAGGAGATATTGATTTGGAAAATGTAAGTGTGTTGGAAAATCTAAAAGATGTATTTGTAGAGCCAGCAGTATTTACAATAGAAAATATTATTCCAAGTGCAGGTTTAACATTGAACAATAATTTCGATGGTATTACCGACATAAGATTGCTAGATACAGCGGATAGTTACTTAGCTATTGGAGAATCAAAAACAATTAAAATTAAAATATTAGTTGAGCCTAACTTACCATCGGTTACTTACGTGAATTATGTAACAGCTATTGCAAATATGGTATACGGAGATTCAACAGTTTCTGATAGATCAGTAAATGGAATCGAATCCGATCCAAATAATGATGGTATTCCTGATGAGCAATCTAATACAGAAATTTCATTGACGATGTTTATTCCAACTGGATTCTCACCAGATGGTGACGGAGTAAACGACGGTTTTGTAATTAAAGGAATCGAAAATTATCCGAAAAATACGCTTACGATATTTAATCGTTGGGGAAATAGGGTATACGAACAATCACCTTATGATAATAGTTGGGGTGGAACTACCAGAAATGCAACAGGCATTGTAATTAGCGATGGTAAATTACCAAACGGAACATATTTCTACGTACTTGATTTTGGTGTAGAAGGTGTTCAAGCAGTAACAGGTTATATTGTAATTAAAAAATAAATAATTATTGATGATACAATTATTAAAAAAATCTTTTCTGATCATAGTAATATTTACATGTTATTTTATGAGTGAAAAAACATTGGCTCAGAGTGAGCCAATGTTTAGTCAGTACACGTTCAACGAAATATTTATTAACCCTGCTTATGCCGGTTCTCATGAAGCACTTTCGTTCTCATCGGTTTACAGAAAGCAATGGGTTAATATAGACGGGGCTCCAACTACTAAAACATTTACAGCACATTCGCATTTGTTTAAAAGCAAAGTGGGTTTAGGAATTACGGCCTACCAAGATCAAATAGGTGTTTCTTCTCAAACAGGTTTTTTTGCTAACTATGCTTTCCGTATCAAATTAAATAAAGGAACACTTTCTTTAGGGATGCTAGGAGGATATAGTGGTTACCAGGAGAGATTAACAGAAATAAAAACTACTGAAAATGGAGATGCCAGATTCTCTACAAACACCCCGATGGTATTTGCGCCTAATTTTGGTTTTGGCACCTATTATTATACCAAACGATTTTACTTCGGCATTTCCATACCGAGGATGATTACGAATAAATTAGTTATTAATCAGTATAGCCAAGTAGAAAGAGTGGACGGATCATTAGATAGAGATGCGCTTCATTATTTTATTGCAACTGGTTTTGTATTTGATGTAAATCCATTGGTAAAACTACGACCATCAATGATGATTAAGGCAGTATTAAATGCACCTGTGGAATACGATGCTAATTTATCCGCTCTGTTGTATAATACGCTTTGGTTTGGGGGAGGATATCGTTCTGGTGATTCTTGGAATTTACTTACTGCAATACAAATAAACAATCAATTAAGAATTGGATATTCTTATGATTACACTATTACAAAATTAAAAGATTTTGCAGGTGGATCACATGAGTTCTCAATGAACTATGTTTTGAAATACAATACTAAAAAAATTACATCCCCTAGATATTTTTAATTACTTGTAATGAAAAGAGTTTTATTAATTTTAACGTTAGTATTATTAACGAGTTCCACATTTGCGCAAATTTTATTAGGCTTTGCAAATTTTAAATACAATAATTTAAATTATACCGATGCAATTCCTTTATATAAATATTATCTTCAAAAAAAAGATAGTTCAAATGAAGAAGTAATCAGAAAATTGGCAACTAGTTATCGATTAACAAGTCAGCCACATTTGGCTGAACCGCTTTTTGGTAAGCTTACTAAGCTTGATTCTAATTGGAGTGATATTGTTAATTACGCAGAAATGCTAATGACAAATAAAAAATACGATACTGTTTTTAGGTTTGTTAATCGACCAGATATTTATTCAAAGAAGGAACCTCGATTAATTAAGATATCAAATTCAATTCAGCACATGAATGATCTAGTAACTTCAGATACTGGAAATGTTAGAATTGCTTTACTTCCCTTTAATTCAGAAGAGTCGGATTTTTGTCCAGCATTCTATAAGAATGGAATTATTTTTTCTAGCACTAGAATGGTTTCGGATTTTGTTCAAAGAAGTCATACTTGGACAGATAAAAGTTTTACAAATTTATTTGTAAGTAGTGCAGACGATGGGTACAACAAAGTAACTAAATTTGCGAAGAAATTGAAGTATAAATATAACTATGGCCCTGCTACCTATAACAATAGGTATAGAACATTATATTATACACTAAATAATCCCAAGAAGAAATCTAAAACAGGGTACAAAAATTTAAGAATACTTTCTGCTAGCTATGATGTTAATAAAGAGAAGTGGGTGAAATCTAATTTGTTCCCATTTAACTCTTCAGATTATGCTTGTACACATCCAAGTATAAATCCAGAGGGTTCTAAATTATATTTTAGTTCTGATATGCCAGGTGGTTTTGGCGGAATGGATATTTATGTTTGTACATGGAGAGATTCACTTTGGTCGAAACCAATTAACATGGGTTATAAGGTGAATACTGCAGGAGAAGACTTGTTCCCATTTATAGATAAAGATTCATTATTGTTTTTTGCTACTGATGGTAGAGGAGGAATGGGAGGGCTGGATATTTTTCAATTTAATTTAAAAGATTCCTCTGCGTTTGCTGAAAATGTAGGAGCACCATTAAACTCTTATGCAGATGACTTTGGATTAATAAAATATCCGAATGCAGATAAAGGTTTTTTTAGTTCTTCAAGGGGTAACTATGGAATTGATGATGATATTTATTCTTATGTTCGATTAAAAGCAAAAGGGAAAACGATTAATGTATTTGTAATTGATAATGCTACTGGCAGATTAATAGACTCTTCGAATCTTCAGGTTAATTCTGAGGTGTATGCAAAACCATATAATTATTTTTTATCAGCAGGAAGGATGTTCAATCTGGGTGTTGTGCCTGGAAAGCAATTTACATTCCTTGCTTCTGCT
>CALRIM020000182.1:0-5948 GCA_943360385.1 Rhizobium sp. Q54
TCATCTCCTGGTTGTAAAATGGTAGTAAGGGCAGTATAAATTGCATAGGTAGCACCTGGGGTAATGGTAATTTCTGTTTCTGCATTTATAGTATTCTCATATATTTTTAACACTTTATGAGCTAAGTTTTCTCTTAATAATGGGTATCCATTGGAGTGAGTATATTGATTAAAACCATCTTTCATAGCCTTATTTACCAATTCTACCAATTCTTCATTCATTGGAAAATCTGGAAATCCTTGCCCAAGATTAATCGCTTTATGCTGATTTGCCAAAGTACTCATGGTGGTAAATATAGTTTCGCCTAATGCAGGGAGTTTCGAGTGGATGTTCATTTTTAGAAAATTGTATTAAGTATTAAGTATTAAGTATTAAGTATTATGTACAAGTTACAAGGTACAAAGTAATTGTGCAAATTATAGAATTAAGTTAAGTCCCATGTCCCGCATCTTATATCTATCAAAATGTTACAATTGCCTCTTGCAAATCCAAAAATATCTTACGAAACTTGTGATATCAAAATGATATTAAAATAAATAATTATATGGAATCAGAAAAAATTACAAAAGCGGTATCAGGATATAGTATTCTCTTACTCTTTTTTGCCTTGGTGGCACTTGCAGTATTTTGTGGAGTAAACCAATTGATAGTGCCAGCAATTGGTTGTGCGATTATTGCTTTCTTTATTTTACCTGGCTTCTCTGTAATTAATCCCAATGAAGGTTTGGTGATTACATTGTTTGGTGTGTATAAGGGAACAGTTAAGCAAAATGGATTTTTATGGATGAATCCTTTTTTTACAAAGAAGAAAGTTTCCTTAAGAGCGATGAACTTAAATGGATCGCCAATTAAGGTAAATGACAAAGTTGGTAACCCAATAGAAATTGCTGCTGTAATTGTTTGGCAAGTACAAGATACAGCTAAAGCAGTTTTCGAGGTGGATAATTATTTTCAGTTTATTGCAGTGCAATCAGAAGCTGCGGTAAGAAGTTTAGCTGGAGCATATCCTTACGATCATTTTGAGGATGAAGAGTCGAGTATTACACTTCGTGCAGGAACTCAAATTGTGAATGAAAAATTAGAAGAAGAATTAAATGAGCGTTTGAGTAGAGCTGGAATTCAAATATTAGAAGCAAGAATTTCTCACTTAGCCTATTCTGCAGAAATAGCAGGAGCAATGCTTCAGAGACAACAAGCACAAGCGGTAGTAGCAGCTCGTAAAACGATAGTAGAAGGTGCAGTAGGTATGGTAGAAATGGCTTTAGAGAAACTAGCAGAACGCAATATTGTTGATTTAGATGATGAACGTAAAGCAGCGATGGTAAGTAATTTATTAGTGGTTTTATGCGCTGAAAAATCGGTTAGCCCGATTGTAAATGCAGGAAGTATATATTAAAAATGTATGTCTGAAAAAAAAGCTTTTGCACTAAGAGTAAGTCAGGAAATGATGAAGGAACTCGAGCGTTGGGCTGCGGAGGAGTTTAGAAGTGTAAACGGACAAATAGAATTTATTTTACACGAAGCGGTTAAAGTTCGTAAGAAAAAAAGCAAAAATGCCAAGTAATCTACTTGGCATTTTTTTCTTTGTATTGCTCACTAAAAGATTTTTGTTCGAAACTAGGCAGCGCTCTGCGCTTTCCCCAAGAGCCTTTGAAAAACATTTTCATAAATTTGTTCTTCCATTTTCCTCCCACCATATCCGTTAACTTTCTGCTCAACATACTTCTTTTCCACATGCTCCACCCAAACGATTCAGCTTTTGTAGTATAGCCACCTTTTACGGCATCTCGTCTATTATATAAAAGTACTTTATGTATGTCTATTTTAACTGGACAAACTTCTGAGCAGTTTCCACATAAACTAGAGGCGTAACTCAAATGCTTGAAATCTTCCATGCCTTTTAAATGTGGAGTAATAATACTTCCAATAGGACCAGAGTAAGTAGTGTCGTAGCTATGACCGCCAATGTTTTTATATACAGGACAAGCATTTAAACAGGCTCCACAACGTATGCAATATAAAGCTTGTCGTTGATCTTTTTGAGCCAGTAAATTACTTCGTCCGTTATCTAATAGAATAACATACATTTCTTCTGGCCCATCACTTTCGTCAGCTTGTTTTGGCCCATTTAACAATGTATTATATACGGTAACATTTTGGCCAGTTCCTCTTGTAGAAAGCAATGGCCAAAATAAATTTAAATCGTTTATTGATGGAATAATTTTCTCAATCCCGACTAAAGCAATATGAATTTTTGGGAAACAAGTGGTTAGTCGAGCATTACCTTCGTTCTCTGTAATAGCAATACTACCCGTATCTGCCACTAAATAGTTCGCTCCAGAAATTCCTATATCTGCACGTAAATATTTCTCACGTAGTAATTCTCGTGCTTTTAATGTAAGTTCTGTAGGAGTAGCATCTATTGGTGTTCCAAATTTTTCGTTAAATAATTTTGCAATGTCTTCTTTAGATAAGTGCATTGCAGGGGTAACGATGTGATATGGTTTTTGTCCGAGTAATTGAACAATGTATTCACCTAGATCTGTTTCAATAGACTCGATGTGGTTTTTCTCCAGAAATTCATTTAATTCAATTTCTTCACAAGCCATCGATTTAGATTTTACAATCATCTTCGCATTGGCTTGCTTCATTATTTTTAGAATTTCTTTTTGGGCTTCTTTTATATCGTTTGCCCATATAACTTTACCGCCTTTCCGCATAAAGTTACTTTCAAATTCTAATAGATATCGGTCTAGGTTTTCCATTACTTTCCACTTAGTAGTATTTGCTTTTTTACGAGCATACTCTAAGTTTTCAAACTGAAGCAATCCCTTATCTACAGAGGTATTATATTTCGAAATATTGAAATTTATTTTTCTGCGATGTTCTGCATCAAATGCTTTAAGTGCACTTTTATCTAAAAATTTTTCAGCAATGGATGTCATTCTTATTTATCTCTATTTCTCTCTGGGAAATCATTTTTCTTATCAACAACAAGTCTGTCTGTTCTATTTGCAATTTCCCAAGCAGTTAAGAAAACTAATCGTGCTCTTTTGGCTAACATAGGGAAGGTTATTTTACTTATTTCATCTCCTTCTTTATGATAATCTGCATGTACTCCGTTAAAGAAAAATATAATTGGAATATTGTTTTTTGCAAAGTTGTAATGATCGCTTCTATAATAAAACATATTAGGATCATTAGGATCGTTGTATTTGTAATCGAGTTTAATATCCGCTTCTTCTCCTGCACGAACATTTATTTCATGTAAATTGGAGCTTAATTTATCCGACCCAATTATATATACATAGTTAGTATCGCTTTTGTGATCATCGTCTATTCTGCCAACCATATCGATGTTTAAATCGGCAACAGTATTTTCTAACGGAACAATTGGATGATCTGTGTAGTATAATGAACCAAGCAATCCTTTTTCTTCGCCAGAAACTGCCATGAATATGATTGATCTTTTTGGAGCATACCCTGCTTTTTTAGCATCCATAAATGCCTGGGCAATTTCCATAATGGCTACTGTCCCCGAACCATCGTCATCAGCACCATTAAACACCTTTCCATCTGTTACTCCAATATGGTCATAATGTGCTGTAATAAATAAATATTCGTCTTTATTTGAGCTTCCAGGAATCATGCCTAATACATTATCAGAAGCAACTTCTTGCTCAATGAAATTTACATTAACTTGGATGGTGCTTTTTAATTTTATAGCTCTACTCGCCTTTTTACTACTACTTATTTTTGTTAATATTTTCGAGTATATTTTTTTATTTGGCAGAAGTAATTCCTCAGCTACAGCCGAACCACCAGTAATTACAGGTATATCACTAGAATTTTTGTTTTTGTACGCTAGCGTAAGTGCATTACCTTCTAGTTGATGTTTGTAAAATGTTTTGTACTTCTCGTAATCGTTATCGATGTAAATAATTAAACTCGGATTTAATTTTCGGATGACTTCAATTTTATATTTTTTATCAGACCATTTCGATTTTTTATTTTCAGTATTGATAATATAACTGCCATCAACCTTAGGTTCGCCAGATAATACAACAACTACTTTATTGGTTACATCAATATCTTTAAAAGAATTATAAGCCCCTTCATTAATTCCATATCCTACAAATAGAATTTCGTTGCTCAATGCTTCAATACTTAATCGATCTTTTGCAACAGTAAATTCATCGCCAATAATCATTTCGTGTTGATTGATTACAAACTTTCGGTTAGCCAATACTTTTTGAATCAAAGCGATATCTTGTTTATATCCAGCAGCAGAAGGAGGAACTAAACCCATTTTCTGAAATTCGTTTTGAATATAAGCAGACGCTTTACGTTGCCCTTCTTTCCCCGTTTCTCTCCCTTCATATTCATCTGAAGCGAGTATGCTTAGATGTTTATATAAATCTTTCGTGTCAATACTACTTTGAAAGGGTATCGCATTATCGAAATTTTGAGCTACTAGTAAATTGCTTGCTAACAATAAAATAAGTATGAAAACGTGTTTTTTATTCATATTAATTATAATTATATGACAATATGTTTTTTAAGAAAATGTAAATTTAGTAAAACTTTTGAAGATAAATTAAATATAAAAATATCGATGTGCATTGTAAATCACTGATTACCAGTAGTTAAATTTTACATTCTGCAGGCAGCAATTGTTACATTTTGTTGGTCTGTGTTGTAGTAGAGTGATGTATGAACGAAAAGGACCTCATAGATAAAGTATTGAGTAAGGATGCAAAGGCTCAAGAGTTGCTATATAAGCGATTTGCGGCAAAGATGTATGCCTTGTGTTTAAGATATGCTCGACATCAAATGGAGGCGGAAGATTTATTGCAGGAAGGGTTCATAAAAGTATTTGCACATATTCATGAGTACGGTTTCAACGGTTCGTTTGAAGGATGGATTCGAAGAATTTTTACAAACAATGCCATAAACGCTGTAAATAAAAAACAGTTTAAAAACGAGATTTATTTGCCAGACAATAACGATTCACTTGCGACGCATGAGGTTGGAATAATAGATAAAATTTCTGAGCAAGAATTAATAGCATTGATTTCTACTATGCCTATTGGATATAAAACCATTTTCAACTTGTATGTTATAGATGGTTATAGTCATCTAGAAATCGGAGAAATGTTAAATATTACAGAAAGTACGTCAAGGTCTCAATTAACCAAGGCTAAAAAGTATTTGAGAAATTTATTAAGCAACAAAAATGAACACCACAGAAGAATTGGATGATTTTGAGATAGCTATTCGTGAAAAGCTATCTAATTATGAACTGACTCCTCCAGTTGGTACATGGAATAATATTGTAAATTCACAATCTAACGAAAGAAGAAAATTAAGAATTGTTTGGTTCAACAATTCTTCTTTTCTATTGGTTTTTCTTTGCTCGATGTTCAGTATGTGGTTGGCTTTTGGCAGCATAAACTTCGATCTAAATAATTATAAAACACAAGAATTTAAAATGCTAGATGAGTTAAGCACTAGCCGACAATTATTGTTTTCATCAAACAAAAGTGATATTACTTTTAATAAACAAATGAATTATGTTGAAGAAAGTAATATTAGTGGGTATGTTGTTATTGAAAAGGACAAACAGATTAATGATCTCTTAACAGAGAGTAGTAATTTATATCCTGTAAATATGCTCCTAACAACTATGAGTTATCCTGAAGATCCAATTCCTGTGTTAACTCCAATTGATTTTCAAAGAGAGGCAATAAAATATAGATCTATGTTTCATTGGAACATGTCATTAGTAGCAGGGTCTCAGATATTGTTTAATAATAATCTATTAAATAATATTGATGATAAACAATTGTCGAATGGTAAGTCAATGCAAATTTCTAATAAGATAGAGTTAGCGATGTCATATAGTATCAGCCCCAAAGTTCAATTTAATATTGGTCTTGGAGTTAGTG
>CALRIM020000183.1:0-5937 GCA_943360385.1 Rhizobium sp. Q54
CATTTGGGGATAAAATAACATCTACGCCAAAAAAAATAACAGATAAATACGCTGTTTCATTCAACAGTTCAAATATCCCAACTACAAGAATAATATACTTTACATATCATAATATTACTACTTACAAAAAAACACATGATTATAACTTAAATAACATTTTAAATATTTTAAATAAAGTAGTCGGTGAATACACTTTTTACGATAGAAGTACATATTCAAGCACTTCAAGAGATTCCATTATTTACAATGACACAACACTTTCTGTCAATTTAATTGGTGGTGGATTAATTTCATTAAAAGACACAAAATTAAATCATACTTTCACAGGCTACCTAAGTTCATATTCAACAAACGATTATTATGAATTTAGGTTAGTGTCAAATCCTGTTACTAGTTCAAGCTATGAAAACATCTATTTGAAATTCTCTAAGAATTCAAATTCAGTAGTAGCAACCCATAGAACTAGTGTTGGAATTGCAAGTAGTTACTCAGAAACAATCTATCGTGGTACAAAATAAAATAGTAGTGGGCATCGAGAATGAATTTTCCCACTACTCGATACTCACTAGCCAATACTCAATAAATGAAAAATATATTCACGCTACTTTTCCTTATTATACTTTTCAATTCTTGCAAGAAGGAGGAGGAAACCATTATCAAAACAGAGATTCCAAAAGAAGATTCTATAATGGTTGCAGCATTTAATCCTTCGATAGTTTATCCATCTGATTCGATTGCAATTATCGATCTTGAAAATAAATCTAAATTTGCGACTAGTTATAAATGGTACTTAAATAATGATTTGTTTTCAACTAGCTTTAATTCCTCAATTTTATATAAAAAGAACGATACCTTAGATATAAAACTAGTGTGTTATAATATTTCCAAAAACGACTCTGTAACTTTAGTAAAAAAAATCGTTATAAATGGGATAATAACTACAACGCCTAAAGCTGACTTTCATATTGACATCAATGTCGATTCTTTGAACTATTACAAATTTACAAACCTTTCAACTAACTACACAAAAAACAAATGGTATTTTGATGATGGAACAACAAGTAATGAAATAAGTCCAACACATTTTTATAGTTCTTTAGGAACCCACAAAACAAAACTTGTAGTGGAAGATAATATAGGAAAAGTTGATTCTATTACTATAAATGCAGACAATGGTAATAGAATTTCAGTAATGGGTCTTGCTTTTAAATTAGATAATATTTCACCCGTTTCTTACACATTCTATAATGTAAGATTATATACAGAGAGTGGATTTGTTACTTCAATATTATTTGGGGATGAAATAAACAAAATACCTACAAGTTTTACAGATTATAAATCTCACAATTATGCTGATGGTTTACCACACACCGTAAAACTCATAAGCTCTAATGGTAATGTAACTAAATATGAAATAAAATCAACTTTCGACATTAACGATGTGAATTCAATATTAACTCAGCTAAAAGGAGAATATGATTTCACGAATAGGTATAATGGCAATAAAACCTATAATGACACTACACTATATATAAATAATTTCAATTCAGAATTACGATTAAGAGATTCCACTTTAAAACACTATTTCGACTGCAAACTCACTTCATACACAGATGATATAAATTTTGTATTTCAGGATAAAATTCAATATTTACCAGGCACATTCAGTACTAGCAAATTTGTATTTAAAAAAGGTACAAATAAAATGGAAGCAAATTTGATTTTCAATGGAGTCATTTCAAGCTATAGTTCGTATTCTGGAACAAAAAGATGAGTTACTATGAATAGTGAATTTAAACAACTCACTATTCACAAGCAATTACTAAATACCCATTACTCACTAGCCACTACTAATTCATCTGATAAACCTTATCCATTGCATCATTATCTGAAATAGATACATTCTGATCTTTTACTAAACCAGTATTTATATCTACCACCCAACCATGTACTGATAATTCTTGTCCAGATTCCCAAGCGTTTTGTACGATGGTTGTTTTGCAAACATTAAATACACCTTCCACTACATTAAGCTCTACCAAACGATTCTCTTTATCTTGTGGATTTTCAAGAGCATCTATTTCTTCTTTATGCAAACGATATACGTCTTTAATATGTCGCAACCAATTATCGATAACACCAAATTGTTTGCTCGTTAATGCTGCTGCAACACCTCCACATTTATAATGACCTGCCACTATAATGTATTTCACTTTTAACACATTCACAGCAAAGTCCATTACGCTAAGTAAATTCAAATCGGTATGACTAACTACATTAGCAATATTTCTATGCACAAACACTTCCCCTGGAAGTGTTCCTGTTACTTGGTTTGCGGGTACTCTACTATCTGAACAACCGATCCACAATACTGGTGGTGTTTGCCCTTTAGATAATCTTTCGAAATACTCTGGATCCATTTTCAATGTTTCCTCTACCCATTTTCTGTTGCCTTCTAAAAGGTCGTTATAGTTTATTATTTTATGTTGTTCTTTCATTTTATTTTTGTGTTTTTTTGACGCTATAAATAGCGTCATTATCAATTTCCTGCTTTACTCTTCTAGCTTCAAGCTTGTTGTTATATAGCAAACTTAGCTATCTCATATTTATCTTTTATTTCTATTAAGTTAACTTCAATGTTTTTTGTATATGCATTTTCTTTAAAATTGTGAATAATTTCAAGCACATCATGATCAATGTATCTTGCATTTCTTCCATCAATAATTACTTTAGAGTTTTCGGGTAAATGTGTAAAAGCATATTGTACCGCACCCTTATTTAAGAAAGAAACTTCTTGTGCTAATTCCAAACGATATACTCTATCTGTACCATTCGATTTTTCTAGTTTAAAGAAAAATGGATTTCGCATATTTGTTCTTAAAATATATAAAACTCCAAAGGCTAATCCGATGCCTACTCCCATTAACAAATCGGTAAATACCACCGCTAATAAAGTAACCATAAATGGCACAAATTGATCCCATCCGAGTTTCCACATTTTCTTTATAAGGCTTGGTTTTGCTAGCTTATAACCAGTCATTAACAAAATTGCCGCTAATGCAGAAAGAGGAATTAGGTTTATAACAAAAGGAATAAATAGTAAAGCCACTAATAGCCAAACACCATGGAAAATACTACTCATTTTTGTTCTAGCACCTGAATTTACATTTGCAGACGAGCGTACTATTACAGAAGTCATTGGCAATCCACCCAGCATTCCAGAAGTTATGTTTCCAATACCTTGCGCAATTAACTCTCTATTAGTTGGAGATACTCTTTTAATTGGATCTAATTTATCTACCGCTTCTAAGCTTAACAGCGTTTCTAAACTCGCAACAATTGCAATAGTCATGGCTACTGTCCAGAGTTTCTTATTGGTAAACAAATCCGAAAAATCTGGCGCTACAAATAATCCAAAAAACTCTTGAGTAGATTTTACAATTGGAATTTGAACATGTTGATCTGCTTGTAAAGCAAGCGATGTTCCATTAAAAACCTGAGCTAATACAATTCCCAACACAACTACTATTAAAGCAGATGGAATTGCGGCAAGCTGCTTTATTTTTGGCCAAAAAATCAATACAAATAGTGCACTTAGACTAATGATAACTGCACCGAAATTCAAATATTCGATCGCTGATAATAGCGACGAAAAAGTATTCTCATGATCGAGCTGATTAAAATCGAAATCGCCTTGATAATCCTTATCGTATCCAACAGCATGAGGAATTTGCTTAAGAATTAATATTACTCCAATAGCAGCTAACATTCCTTCGATAACGGATGAAGGAAAATAATTCCCAATCGTACCAGCTTTTATCAATCCTAAAATTATTTGAAAAACGCCGGCTAAAACAACAGCTGCTAAGAATAATTGGAAGCTTCCTAAAGTAGCAATAGAAGTTAAAACTATTACTGTTAAACCTGCAGCAGGACCAGAAACCGACAATTGAGATCCACTAATGGAAGAGGTGATAATTCCACCAATAATACCTGTGATTATTCCTGCAAACAAAGGAGCTCCAGAGGCAAGAGCTATACCCAAACATAATGGCAAGGCCACTAAAAAAACTACTATACTTGCAGGAATATCCTTCTGCAAGTTTTTCCATAAGAAATACTTATTCATTGAAATGAATTAAAAATTAAAAATTACGAGTTACGAATTACAAATTACGAGCACACGAATAACGAGCACACGAGCACACGAATAACGAGCACACGAACTAAGCTTCTGGAGGTGGGGTAACTACGTCGGTGTAGCTAGAATTTAAAGGGTATAGATCTGAGAAATCTATATATAAGTTAATGTTTGATTCTATTGGGTGAGTTTTGAAAGATTCTAAGATACTATGCTTAGTAAATTTAGCTTCTTTCGCGAAAACATCTTTGACATTTTCGTTCGAATGATCTTCATGCTCGATTTCCACTTGCATGATTAAGGAGTTCATTAACTTATCATTATTACACTGAAAATATAGTGTAGCCAAGCATAGCGCAACCTTTATAAAAAAGATTGAACTAAATAAGACGATGATATGAACTCTGTATTTACTCATTTTAAGAATGCAATTATAACTACTTTTTTGGGGAATTGTTTCATTTGAGTGTAAAATTCATACTTCGTAGCTCGTATTTCGTAACTCGTAACTCGTAACTCGTATTTCGGTAGATTATCTATTTGATTTGTGTATTAAAATTTATATCTCAATTTAATGGAGGATTGTAGCTTTCTATTCATTTTTTGTATTCTATCTATCTTTTCATTAAGACCTTCATATTCTTCCTTAGAAATAAATGCCGCATCAAGACTAATCTCTAATAATGTATCTAATTCGGCTGAAGAACCGTTTGAAATAGATAAAAAATGCAAAAATTCCTTTGGTGAATTTCTTCCCGAGCCCTCAGCTATATTTGTTGATATAGAAACACTGCTTCTTTTAATTTGATCAGTGATACTATATAATTCTTCCCTTGGAAACTTTTTAGTAATGATATAGATATCTGAAGCTACCTCTTTAGCTAATTTCCATATATCAAGGTCTTTATGCTTATTCATATTCCAAAATTCAGAAAAACAAATGGGGGCTACAATCGCATAAATACAGGATTAATTATGCAGGATGATAAATAGGTATTTCGAAATACGTGGTACGAGATACAAGCTACGAAATACGAGCTACGAGTTACGAAATACGAGTTACGAGTTACCAGAATTTTCCCTATTTTAGCCCTATGGATTCTAAAATTACAGCGTTAAATAATAAGCGCGAAGAGGCAATGCTTGGAGGCGGACAGGCTCGCATTGATTCTCAACATAAAAAAGGGAAATTAACCGCAAGAGAGCGTATCCATTTCTTAATGGATGAAGGTAGTTTTGAAGAAATTGGCATGTTGGTTACCCACCGATCAAAGGATTTCGGACTAGAAAATGAACAGTATTTGGGAGACGGTGTGGTTACTGGGTATGGAACCGTAAATGGTCGTTTGGTATATGTTTTCTCTCAAGACTTCACCGTTTTTGGTGGTTCTTTATCTGAAACACATGCAGAAAAAATATGTAAAATAATGGATCTTGCCATGCAAAATGGTGCACCTGTAATTGGATTGAATGACTCTGGTGGAGCTAGAATTCAAGAAGGGGTAGTTTCATTGGGTGGGTATGCGGATATTTTTTACAGAAATACAATGGCCTCTGGAGTAATCCCGCAACTATCGGCAATAATGGGTCCTTGCGCTGGTGGTGCTGTTTATTCACCAGCTATTACAGATTTTATTTTAATGGTAGAAAATACCTCTTACATGTTTGTTACTGGCCCGAACGTAGTAAAAACGGTTACTCACGAAGAAGTTAGTTCGGAAGAATTAGGGGGAGCAAGTACACATTCGACTAAATCTGGTGTAACTCATTTTTCTTGTGCTAACGAAATTGAATGC
>CALRIM020000184.1:0-5936 GCA_943360385.1 Rhizobium sp. Q54
AATTATTTTTAGGTTCTTCTTCTGTAGGGTTTTCTTCTTTCTTATTAGCTTTTATCTTAGCTTTTTTATCAAGCCCAGAAATAACTTCAATGTTAATTCCATCAGAAAGCCCTGTTTTTATATATGTTTTCTTGAAATTTTGTGGTGTACTCGTTTCAATTTCAACATATGCACTGTCTTTATCAAATTTCAATAAACTTTCTGGTATAGATAAAACAGAATCTCTACGATCCAATACAATATCTGCATTAGCACTATATCCAGCTCTAATAAAGCTACCTGGTTTTAAGCGCATAGCTGCTTTAATTTCAAACTGAATAGCACCATCTTGTTCTACACCTTTAGGTGAAATATATTCCAAAACTGCATCGTATTTTTCGGTAGTTATAGCACCAATAGTTACAATTAAAGCCATTCCCGATTTAATTTTTCCTACTTCCGATTCATCTACTTTCCCAAGGAAAATCATATCCTTCATGTCTGCAATACTCGCAATGGTAGTTCCTTCATTAAATGTATTACTTTCTATAACCGAGTTTCCAACTTTTACAGGAACATTTAAAATCATACCGTCTATAGTAGCAGTAATAATGGTATTTGTTGCATTACCCATCGATTTAGAACTTCCTTGCTTAATCAACTGAAGATTATTATCAGAAGTTTCCAACTCCTCATTTGCGCTGTTATAATTTACTTCTATGCGTTGAAATTCAGCAGCAGAAATTACTTTTTGATCAAATAATTTTTTATTACGATCATATTCGGTTTTAGCATTATTGAAAGAAATTTTTGCTCTGTTTAAACGACTTTCAGCTTCGTTTAAATTCACCATATTTGGAATAATTTTCACACGAGCAATTTTGTCGCCTCTGTGCACCATCTTACCTGCTTCAACATATAATTCTTCTATAATACCAGAAACTCTAGGTTTTATATCCACTTCTCTGCGAGGAACTACTGCACCAGTAGCAACTGTTTTTTTAATAATGTTGTTTACACTTGCTTTTTCTACGTTATAAACATCTGGAATCTTCTCAGACTTTTTATACAAGTAATACAAGGTTCCGAGGAATACAATCCCAATTAAACTAAACACTACAATTCGAACAATTTTTTTCATACAATTTTTATATATTCTAATTTTTAAATTTTTACTAGTCACCATCCCAATAGCTATCGGAACAAATCACGAGCACACGAACAACGAGCACACGAGCACACGAACAACGAGCACACGAACTACCCATCTGCTCTCAACGCCTCAATAGGCTTCACCTGTATGGCTCTTCTTGCAGGAATAAATCCAGCCAAAGCTCCAGAAACTATTAAGATGGTTAATGCCGTCACGGCTACATTAATGTCTACTTGTGGATTTTTAAACATTCCACCATCTGGGTTTGCACCAATTAAGGAATTGATCAACTCTAATAATCCAATTCCTAAAACCAAACCAAAATATCCAGCAAATGTGGTAAGGAAAACAGACTCTAAAATTATTTGCCCAATAATTTTCCAAGGTGTTGCTCCTAATGCTCGTTTAATTCCAATTTCTTTTGTTCTTTCTTTTACTACAATCAACATAATATTACTTACTCCAATTACCCCAGCTAGGAGAGTGCCAATACCCACGATCCATACTAGCAAATCTATACCTGTAAATAGGCCAGAAATTTTTTCAAATTCTTTTCCCATGTTCCAATGTCCAACGGCTAGCTTATCATCTGGCGATATGTGGTGTCGTTGTTTTAATAGATCGATTACTTTGTTTTCTACAATTTCTACAGGCACATTTTCTTTGGAAGTAATAGAGTACCAACCTACAATATTTCCAAAGTTAAATGCTGTTTGAAATGTAGTAAATGGAACGTAAACAGTTTGCGATTCTTCTTGTCCTTGTCCACCACTTTGGTTTGTTTTAAATAAACCTACCACTTGAAAATAAACACCATTAATTCTTATGTATTTACCAAGAGGGTCTTCACCTTTTTCGAATAAAATTTCTTGAACACGATTACCAATTACACAAATTTTTCTTTTTTGAGAAATGTCTAAATTATTGATAAATCTACCTTGAAGATGCTTCATCGGTTGAATTTTTGCAAACTCAGGAAAGTCGCCATAAATAGAAAAAGTTCCTGTTTTTACCCCTCTAGTGACGTTATTTCCTCCTCTAAAACCTCCTAATTGATTTCGAGCGCAAACATATTGAGCTTCTTTTACAGTTGCTTTAATAGCTTCAGTATCGTCGTTAGTATAATTAAATCTTCTGCCTGGTTGAAATCCTTCGTATGCTTTGGTTGTTTTTTGAGTCCACACAAAAAAACTGTTTGTTGCAAAACCATCGAATCCACCAACTACACCGTTACGTAAACCGTTTCCTGCACCCAACATTACTACGAGCATAAATATTCCCCACAGCACCCCAAGTGCAGTTAACACCGTACGAAGTTTATTCTTCTTTATGGTGCTAAAAATTTCTTGCCAGTTGTCTTGATCAAACATAACTTATTTTTAATGATACTTTTCCATTTTACTCACCGGTCCCCGAGCCCTGCCTGTCGGCAGACAGGGTAGCAGAGGGGCTATTCGTCTCTAAGTGCTTCAATTGGTTTTATTCTTGCAGCCTTTAAGGCAGGGAAGAACCCGGCTAAAGCTCCTGTAAATACTAGGAAAAGCGTTGCTCCAATTGCTAAACTTAAATCAACCTCAGGGTTTCTAAAGAAATCCGAAGGGGGCATAAATTTCTTTGCTAATTCTGTAGTTACAACGCCTAATACTAATCCAACATATCCTGCAAAACCTGTTATTAAAATAGATTCTTGTATTACTAAACTTACAATAGAAAATGGGGTAGCTCCAATTGCTTTTCTTACTCCAATTTCTTTTGTTCTTTCCTTTACTACAATCATCATAATATTACTTACACCAACAATACCAGCGAAGATGGTACCTATTCCTATTATTCCAACGAAGAATTTAATCCCGTTAAGTAAATCCATTATTTGCTTATAATTTTCATTGTTATCAAAAGCAAATAATGCTCTTTCATCTGCTGGGTCAATTTTATATTTGGTATAGATATATGTTTTTGCTTCTTCAAGCATTCTGCTGCTTTGAGCAATGCTTGATTTGCCTGTACTAAACCAAATTACATCTACATAATCTTTGGCGTTGTAAGACTTCTGCATTGTGGTTATAGGAATATACATTCTATCATTATCCTGCCTGCCTTCATCTTTAAAAACGCCAACTACCTTATAAGGTATACCAGTTACATCAATGTATTTCCCTATCGGATCTTCTTCTTTAAATAAAGCTTCTTTTACTGGTTTTCCAATCACCGCAACTTTTCTAGCTTCATCAATATCAATTGCATTTAAAAACCTTCCAGAAATTAATTCGCATTTTTCTAATTTATCATGGTCTTTTTCGCAAGCTCTTACTAAAAACGAACCTTTTTCATTTTTATAATTGATGCTTTTTACGTTTTGTACATCCTTGGCTACGGTCATGAACTCTACACCTGGAATGTTTTTTTGGATGTATTTATAATCTTCGTTTTTTAGTCGGATCACACGCCCTGCTTGCATTCCCTGGTATGGCGTGCTTGTTACACCTCCTTGAATCCAAATTGCATTACTTGCATCCGATAAAAATTGATGCTCTGCACCATTTTTTAAACCTTGTCCAGAGCCAAGCAAAACAATAAGAATAAAGATTCCCCAAGCCACAGAGAAGCCAGTTAAAAAAGTACGAAGCCTATTTTTTTGTATCGTACTAAAAATTTCCTGCCATTTATCTATATCAAACATTTATCATGTTGTTTTCTATTACACCATCCTTAAGCCTAATAACCCTGTCGGTTTTTGCAGCAATATCATGTTCGTGTGTAACGATAATAATCGTCATACCTGTATTATTAATTTCTTTAAGTAAATTCATTACTTCGTAAGAAGTTTGGGTATCTAAGGCACCTGTAGGCTCATCCGCTAAAATTATTTTAGGTTGAGCAATAAGCGCTCTTGCAATAGCCACACGTTGTTTCTGTCCACCCGACATCTCACTTGGTAAATGTTCTGCCCATTCTTTTAATCCAACTTTCTCTAAGTACTCCATTGCAATTGCATTTCTCTTTTTGCGTGCAATTCCTTGATAATACAATGGAAGCGCAACATTCTCCATGGCATTTTTAAAAGAAATTAAATTGAAAGACTGGAATACAAAACCAAGCATTTGATTACGATATTTTGCTGCTTGAGTCTCAGATAAATCTTTAATTAATGTATCATTTAACCAATATTCTCCTTCATCATAATGGTCTAACATCCCTAAAATGTTTAGCATTGTAGACTTTCCAGAACCAGATGAACCCATTATGGATACAAACTCTCCCTCATTAATCTTCATGTCAATGCCTTTTAGCACTTTCATAGGATTATTTCCGATGTAATACGATTTGCTTATCGACTTTAATTCAATCATAATATCAATAATAAGAAATGAGAACGGCTTACTATTATTTTTAACGGCATTGTTACATGTTCGTGTGCTCATGTGCTATTGTGTACTATTAGGTAAATATGGTTGAATAGTAATAATGTTTTATATTTGTATTGTATTAAAAATTATCATATGAAAGCCTATATAAAACTATTGTTACTAAGTATAGTTTGCTTAGTAATTTCCAATAATATCCAAGCTCAAAGCAAATCTATTTACAAGGTAAGCAAGGAGCAGGAACTAAAAACCGAAATCGCTAAAATTTGGGTGGATAATGCTATTTATACTCGTCAATCTATTTTGTGTTTAACAGATCGTTTGCCAGGGTCAGAAGAAACACTATACAGACTTCTACAAAATCAGGAACAAATGGGAGAGTTGTTCACTAAATATTATGGAAGAGCTAAAGGGGATGAGTTTTGCCAATTGCTAAGCTCTAATACAAGTTTAGTTGTTAGAATAATAAGAAGTAAAAATAACGGTAGCACAGAAGAATTAGAAAACACTCAAAAAAGAATGAATGCTCATGTTAACGATATCGTTAATTTTTTGGTGACTATTAATCCAAATTATAATAAAAAGGAACTTCAATCTGAAATAACTATTTTAATTGAGTTAATGAACAAACAAATAGATTATAGAATGAGGGGTCTCTATGGTTTGGATATAGAAAACTTCGATAAAATTATTTCTGAATCTATTCTATTTTCAAATATGTTATCTGAGGGTATTATAAAACTTCACCCTAGTATGTTTGTCGAAAATTAATTACGATTCATAAAATTCAATAGGCAAACCATCTGGATCTGCAATAAATGTAAATCGTTTATTTGTAAATTCATCTATTCGTATGGGCTCAACTGGAATAGATAGTCTATTCATTTTTTGAACAATATCCTCTACACTTTTCACACTAAAAGCTATATGCCTTAAGCCCGTTGCTTCTGGCCTAGTAAGCCTTTTAGGAGGATTTGGAAACGAAAATAATTCTATAATATATTCTCCATTTAATGCCAGATCTAGTTTGTATGATTCGCGTTCTGATCTGTATACTTCACGAATAATTTCCAAGCCCAAAACTTCGGTATAGAATTTTTTCGAAACTTCATAGTTAGAGCAAATTATAGCAATGTGACCAATTTTCATTTTAATTTAGATTTAATTGTTCAAATTGTTCAAATTGATTTATTGTTCAAATTGAAAATAAGGGCTGCTGTTACCGCAAAATTAGATTTACTATAAACAGATTTATTTATAAATACATTCACATCTGATTGGAGTTTTTTTGCTTCGATTCTAAATGTTCCGAACTGATTAAATTTATGATCATAATTAATGGAATAGCCTGTAATATAATAGGGTTCACCATTATCAGAATACAACACTCTATTGCCAAAATCGTTAAAATGTTCTGCTCTAAAGGCAACACTATTTTT